>NZ_NJGW02000010.1:0-196748 GCF_002216225.1 Pandoraea sp. CB10b_02 | reverse complement strand
AGCTGATCGCCCCGATCGCCATGTCGGAAGGCCTGCGCTTCGCAATTCGCGAAGGCGGTCGTACCGTCGGCGCCGGCGTCGTGGCCAAGATCATCGCCTAATCATTGCGGATTCGATGAAGCGGGCGTCGGCGCTGCCGCCGCCCGTTTCGAAAAGTCTGTTTGCTCTTTGTGATTTACCCGGCACTCGAACGAGGGCTGCCACGCTCTTTGGAGAATTTCCATGCAGAACCAGAAGATCCGCATTCGCCTGAAGGCCTTCGACTATCGCCTGATCGACCAGTCAGCCGCCGAAATCGTTGAGACCGCCAAGCGCACCGGCGCCATCGTCAAGGGCCCGGTGCCCCTGCCGACGCGCATCGAGCGTTTCGACATCCTGCGTTCGCCGCACGTCAACAAGACCTCGCGCGACCAGCTCGAAATCCGCACGCACCAGCGCCTGATGGACATCGTCGATCCGACGGACAAGACTGTTGACGCACTGATGAAGCTGGACCTGCCGGCTGGCGTGGACGTCGAAATCAAGCTGCAGTAAGGCTGACGAGCGACTTTGCTCTTGAAAGCCCCGCCAATGCTAAACCCGGCGGGGCTTTTGTTATGCGATTTAGCAACACTTGTCAAGCGATAAAAGCTCGTCTATAATGGCGGGCTCAAGTGTAGTTTTGAAAAGATGGCCCACGTCCGTGGACCATCCTTTTGTCATTTAGCCCCGGCCAATCGCAGTCGGGAATGGAGAAAATCATGAGCCTTGGCCTTGTCGGTCGCAAGGTTGGCATGACGCGTATTTTCACGGACGACGGCGATTCGATTCCCGTCACCGTGCTCGACGTGTCTAACAACCGTGTGACGCAAATCAAGACGGATGAAACGGACGGCTACACCGCCGTTCAAGTCACTTTCGGCACTCGCCGCGCCACGCGCGTGGTCAAAGCCGCCGCCGGTCACTTCGCGAAAGCGGGTGTCGAAGCCGGTGAAATCCTCAAGGAATTCCGCGTTGACGCTGCCAAAGCTGCTGAACTGCAGCCGGGCGCGGTCGTTGGCGTCGATCTCTTCCAGGTGGGCCAGAAGGTCGACGTGCAGGGCGTGTCGATCGGTAAGGGCTACGCCGGTACCATCAAGCGCTACAACTTCGGTTCGGGCCGCGCTTCGCACGGTAACTCGCGTTCGCACAACGTGCCGGGTTCGATCGGTATGGCGCAGGATCCGGGCCGTGTGTTCCCGGGCAAGCGCATGACGGGTCACCTGGGTGATGTCACCACGACGGTGCAGAATCTCGAAATCGCGCGCATTGACGCTGAGCGTAGCCTCATCTTCGTGAAGGGTGCCGTTCCGGGCGCTAACGAAGGCAAGGTTTTCGTGACCTCGGCAGTCAAGGCCAAACTCGCGAAGGGAGCGTAACAATGGAACTGAAGCTCCTGAATGAGCAAGGTCAGGAAGGCGCTGCTGTCAACGCGTCGGACGTCGTGTTCGGCCGTGACTACAACGAAGCGCTGATCCATCAGGTTGTGGTGGCCTATCAGGCCAACGCCCGCAGCGGCAACCGTGCGCAGAAGGACCGTGAACAGGTCAAGCACACGACGAAGAAGCCGTGGCGTCAGAAGGGTACGGGCCGCGCCCGTGCCGGTATGTCGTCGAGCCCGCTGTGGCGCGGCGGTGGCCGTATCTTCCCGAATTCGCCGGAAGAGAACTTCACCCACAAGGTCAACAAGAAGATGTACCGCGCCGGTGTGTGCTCGATTCTGTCGCAGCTCGCCCGCGAAGGTCGTCTGTCGGTCGTCGAGGACATCAAGCTGGATGCCCCGAAGACCAAACTGCTCGCTGAAAAGATCAAGGCGATGGGCCTTGAGTCGGTGCTGCTGATCACGGATAGCGTGGACGAGAACCTGTTCCTGGCCTCGCGCAATCTGGCTCACGTCGCCGTCACCGAGCCGCGTTTCGCCGACCCGCTGTCGCTCATCTACTTCAAGAAGGTGCTGCTGACGAAGGGCGCGATCGCCAAGATTGAGGAGATGCTGTCATGAGCGACGTGCGTAAAAACGACCATCGTCTGTACCAGGTCCTGCTCGCGCCGGTGATCTCCGAGAAGGCGACGCTGGTGGCCGACAAGAACGAACAAGTGGTGTTCCAAGTTGCACGCGACGCGAACAAGCTGGAAGTGAAAGCGGCTGTCGAGCTTCTCTTCAAGGTGGAAGTCGAGTCGGTGCAAATCCTGAACCGCAAGGGCAAGCAAAAGCGCTTCGGCCGCTTCATGGGTCGTCGCGACCACGAGAAGAAGGCCTACGTGAGCCTGAAGCCGGGTCAGGAAATCAATTTTGAAGCGGAGGCCAAGTAATCATGGCACTCGTCAAAACGAAACCGACGTCGCCGGGCCGCCGTTCGCTGGTCAAGGTCGTCAACAAGGATCTGCACAAGGGCAAGCCGTTCGCCCCGCTGCTCGATACCAAGAGCAAGACCGCCGGCCGTAACAACAACGGTCACATCACCACCCGTCACATGGGTGGCGGTCACAAGCAGCACTACCGTATCGTCGATTTCCGTCGCAACAAGGACGGCATCCCGGCGAAGGTCGAGCGTCTGGAATACGATCCGAACCGCAGCGCGAACATCGCACTGCTGTGCTACGCCGATGGCGAGCGCCGTTACATCCTGGCCCCGAAGGGTCTGACCGTCGGCCAGCAACTGGTCAGCGGCTCGGAAGCCCCGATCAAGGCCGGTAACACGCTGCCGATCCGCAACATTCCGGTCGGTACCACGATTCACGGCATCGAGCTGCAACCGGGCAAGGGCGCGCAAATCGCTCGCGCCGCCGGTACGTCGGCCATGCTGCTGGCTCGCGAAGGCACGTATGCACAAGTGCGTCTGCGTTCGGGTGAAGTTCGTCGCGTGCACATCGAGTGCCGCGCCACCATCGGTGAAGTCGGCAACGAAGAGCACAGCCTGCGCCAACTGGGCAAGGCCGGTGCCAAGCGTTGGCGCGGTATTCGCCCGACCGTTCGCGGTGTGGCGATGAACCCGGTGGATCACCCGCACGGTGGTGGTGAAGGTCGCACGGCTGCCGGTCGTCATCCGGTCAGCCCGTGGGGTCAGCATACCAAGGGTAAGCGTACCCGCTCGACCAAGCGCACCGACAGCATGATCGTTCAGCGTCGCAAGAAGCGTTAATTGGAGCTAGCAAATGACTCGTTCTGTTAAAAAAGGTCCGTTTTGCGACGCTCATCTGCTGAAAAAGGTGGAAGCGGCGGCTGCATCGCGTGACAAGAAGCCGATCAAGACCTGGTCGCGTCGTTCGACCGTCCTGCCCGATTTCATCGGTCTGACGATCGCCGTTCACAACGGCCGTCAGCACGTGCCGGTGTACGTGACGGAAAACATGGTCGGCCACAAGCTGGGTGAGTTCGCACTCACCCGTACCTTCAAGGGCCATGCGGCCGACAAGAAGGCGAAGAAATAAGGGGCCGATCATGGAAGTGAAAGCAATTCATCGCGGTGCCCGCATCTCGGCGCAGAAGACGCGTCTGGTCGCTGACCAGATCCGCGGCCTGCCGCTGGAGCGTGCGCTCAATGTCCTGACCTTCTCGCCGAAGAAGGCCGCGGTCATCATCAAGAAGGTGCTGGAGTCGGCAATCGCCAACGCCGAGCACAACGAAGGTGCTGACATCGACGAACTGCGCGTCAAGGGCATTTACGTCGACAAGGCGACCTCGCTCAAGCGTTTCACCGCGCGCGCCAAGGGCCGCGGTAACCGCATCGAGAAGCAAACCTGTCACATCACTGTGACGCTGGGCAACTAAGGGGTCACGATGGGACAGAAAATTCATCCGACTGGCTTCCGTCTGGCTGTCAGCCGTAACTGGGCTTCGCGTTGGTACGCCAACAACCAGAATTTCGCGCAAATGCTGAAGGAAGACATCGGCGTTCGCGAATATCTGAAGAAGAAGCTGAAGAACGCTTCGGTCGGCCGCGTGGTCATCGAGCGTCCGGCGCGTAATGCTCGCATTACGATTTTCAGCTCGCGTCCGGGTGTCGTGATCGGCAAGAAGGGCGAGGACATCGAAATCCTCAAGGCCGAGCTGCAAAAGCGCATGGGCGTGCCCGTGCACGTGAACATCGAGGAAATCCGCAAGCCGGAAACCGATGCGCAGCTGATCGCCGACTCGATCGCTCAGCAGCTCGAGCGCCGCATCATGTTCCGTCGCGCCATGAAGCGCGCGATGCAAAACGCGATGCGTCTGGGTGCCCAGGGCATCAAGATCATGAGCTCGGGCCGCCTGAACGGCATCGAAATCGCCCGTACCGAGTGGTACCGCGAAGGCCGTGTGCCCCTGCACACGCTGCGCGCCGACATCGACTACGCTACCTCGGAAGCGAAGACGACCTACGGCATCATCGGTATCAAGGTGTGGGTGTACAAGGGTGACACGCTGGGCCGCAACGACGCTCCGGTGGCTGAAGAGCCGGCCGAAGAAAAGCGTCCGCGCCGCAACGCGCGTCCGGGCGACCGTCGCCCCCGTCGTGACGACGCTGGCGACAAGGCCGGCGCCAAGCGCGGTGGTGCACGCCGCCCGGCTGGCAAGCCTGAAGGCGACGCCAAGACTGGAGAATAAACATGCTGCAACCGAAACGCAGAAAGTATCGCAAAGAGCAGAAGGGCCGTAACACTGGCGTCGCCACCCGTGGCAACGAAGTGTCGTTCGGCGAATTCGGCCTGAAGGCGGTCGGTCGTGGTCGCCTGACGGCTCGTCAGATCGAAGCCGCGCGTCGTGCCATGACCCGCCACATCAAGCGCGGCGGCCGTATCTGGATCCGTATCTTCCCGGACAAGCCGATCTCGCAAAAGCCGGCTGAAGTGCGTATGGGTAACGGTAAGGGCAACCCGGAGTACTACGTCGCCGAGATTCAACCGGGCAAGATGCTGTACGAGATGGACGGCGTGACCGAAGAGCTGGCGCGCGAGGCGTTCCGTCTGGCGGCAGCCAAGCTGCCGATCCAGACGACGTTCCTCGTCCGTCGCCTTGGCGCCTGATTGGAGAGAATGAAATGAAAGCATCCGAACTTCGTGCCAAGGATGTCGACGGTCTGAACAAGGAACTGTCGGATCTGCTGAAGGCCCAATTCGGTCTTCGCATGCAAGCGGGCACCCAGCAGCTGAGCAACACCAGCCAGCTGAAGAAGGTGCGCAAGGACATCGCGCGCGTGCGTACCGTGTTGACTGAGAAGGCGAGCCAGAAATGAACGATACCGCTAAGACCTCGCTGAAGCGTACCCTCGTGGGTAAGGTTGTCAGCGACAAGATGGACAAGACGGTTACCGTGCTGGTCGAGCGTCAAATGAAGCACCCGCTCTACGGCAAGTACATCGTGCGTTCGAAGAAGTACCACGCGCACGATGAGACCAACCAGTACAAGGAAGGCGATACGGT
Source organism: Pandoraea sp. CB10b_02 (assembly GCF_002216225.1). Taxonomy (NCBI): domain Bacteria; kingdom Pseudomonadati; phylum Pseudomonadota; class Betaproteobacteria; order Burkholderiales; family Burkholderiaceae; genus Pandoraea; species Pandoraea sp. CB10b_02. The sequence continues at coordinate 191,330 of NZ_NJGW02000010.1, read as the reverse complement.
CGAGATTCAGGAATCCCGTCCGCTGTCGAAGACCAAGGCCTGGACCGTCTCCCGTCTCGTGGAAGCCGCCCGCATCATCTAAGGCGCGCTGAAGCGAACGTTGACTTGCAAGTCCGGAATTATCATTGTATAATTCCGGACTTTCCGCTTCTTTCGCCAAAACCGGTCTTTGGTTTCGCAAGGGAGTGGATGGCTTCCGAAGCCGATTCGTACCCTCTACGAGTCTGGCCCAGGTGGCAAGGTTGTCCACTTTTGAACGACTCAACCCAAACGGCATCCTTTGATGCTGACGGGGACCAAGACTGACCGACGCGTATGTGTCGGATTAAGTTGGGAAGATAACACCATGATTCAAACTGAAACCCGGCTCGAAGTAGCCGACAACACCGGTGCGCGCGAAGTGATGTGCATCAAGGTGCTGGGCGGCTCCAAGCGTCGCTACGCCGGCATTGGCGACATCATCAAGGTCAGCGTGAAGGATGCTGCCCCGCGTGGTCGCGTCAAGAAGGGCGAAATCTACAACGCAGTGGTCGTGCGCACCGCCAAGGGCGTGCGTCGCCAGGACGGCTCGCTGGTCAAATTCGACGGCAACGCCGCCGTGCTGCTCAACACCAAGCTCGAGCCGATCGGCACCCGTATCTTCGGGCCGGTTACGCGTGAACTGCGTACCGAACGCTTCATGAAGATCGTGTCGCTGGCCCCGGAAGTGCTGTAAGGAGCCGACACATGAACAAGATTCGCAAGGGTGACCAGGTCATCGTGCTGACGGGTAAGGACAAGGCCAAGCGTGGCACGGTTCTGGCCGTCCAAGGCGACAAGGTGGTCGTCGAAGGCGTGAACGTTGCCAAGAAGCACGTCAAGCCGAACCCGATGAAGGGCACGCAAGGTGGCGTGGTCGACAAGACGATGCCGATCCACGTGTCGAACGTGGCGCTGGTGGATGCCAATGGCAAGCCGTCGCGTGTGGGCATCAAGGTCGAAGACGGCAAGAAGGTCCGCTTCCTCAAGACGACCGGTGCGGTCGTCGGTGCCTAAGTCGCAGGGAGTATAGATAATGGCCCGTTTGCAAGAATTCTATAAGGACAAGATTGTCGCCGAGCTGACGAAGCAGTTCGGCTACAAGTCCATCATGGAAGTGCCGCGCATCACCAAGATCACCCTGAACATGGGCCTTGGTCAAGCCGTCGCTGACAAGAAGATCATTGAACACGCCGTTGGCGACCTGACGAAGATCGCCGGCCAGAAGCCGGTCGTGACGAAGGCTCGCAAGGCAATCGCCGGTTTCAAGATCCGCGAAGGTTACCCGATCGGTACGATGGTGACGCTGCGCGGCGAGCGTATGTTCGAATTCCTGGATCGTTTCATCACCGTGGCCCTGCCGCGCGTGCGTGACTTCCGTGGTATCTCGGGCCGTGCGTTCGATGGTCGTGGCAACTACAACATCGGTGTGAAGGAACAGATCATCTTCCCCGAAATCGAGTACGACAAAATCGACGCGCTGCGTGGTCTGAACATCAGCATCACCACGACCGCGAAGACTGACGAAGAAGCCAAGGCTCTTCTGTCGGCGTTCAAATTCCCGTTCCGTAACTGAGGTAATCGTGGCTAAACTGGCACTTATCGAACGCGAAAAGAAGCGCGCCCGTCTGGCGGCGAAGTACGCTGCAAAGCGTGCTGACCTCAAAGCGATCATCGAAGACACCAGCAAGTCGGAAGACGAGCGTTATGAAGCACGTCTGGCGCTGCAACAGCTGCCGCGTAACGCCAACCCGACGCGTCAACGCAATCGTTGCGACCTGACCGGCCGTCCGCGCGGTACCTTCCGCAAATTCGGCCTGGCCCGTAACAAGATCCGTGAAATCGCCTTCCGCGGCGAAATCCCGGGCGTGACCAAAGCAAGCTGGTAATAGGAGAAGCACCATGAGCATGAGCGATCCTATCGCCGATATGCTGACTCGCATCCGCAACGCTCAGATGGTTGAGAAGGCATCGGTGAAGATGCCCTCGTCCAAGCTGAAGGTCTCGATCGCCAAGGTCCTGAAGGACGAAGGCTATATCGAAGACTTCGCGGTTGAAGCAGAAGAAACCAAGCCGGTGCTGAACATCGCACTGAAGTACTACGCTGGCCGTCCCGTGATCGAGCGCCTCGAGCGCGTCTCGCGCCCGGGCCTGCGTGTGTACAAGAGCCGCAACGACATTCCGCAGGTCATGAACGGCCTGGGCGTTGCAATCGTCTCGACCCCGAAGGGCGTGATGACGGATCGCAAGGCGCGCGCCACCGGCGTGGGCGGCGAAGTCATCTGCTACGTGGCCTAACCGAGGAGAGTAGAAATGTCTCGAGTAGGTAAGAGTCCTATTGCGCTGCCGAAGGGCGTTGAAGCAACGCTGGCCGGCAATGTGCTGACGGTCAAGGGCGCCCTGGGTTCGCTGACCCGCGGCATCAACGCGCTCGTGAACGTCAAGATCGAAGACGGCACCATCACCTTCGCACCGGCCGACGAAAGCCGCGAGGCGAACGCGCTGTACGGTACCGAACGTGCACTGGTCAACAACATGGTGACCGGTGTGAGCAAGGGTTTCGAAAAGAAGCTGCAACTCGTTGGCGTGGGTTACCGTGCCAAGGCCGAAGGTAACAACCTGAAGCTCGAGCTGGGTTTCTCGCACGACGTCGTGCATCCCATGCCGGAAGGCGTGAAGGCCGAGACCCCGACGCAGACGGAGATCATCATCAAGGGCGTTGACAAGCAACGCATCGGACAAGTGGCTGCGGAAGTTCGCGGTTACCGTCCGCCCGAGCCCTACAAGGGCAAGGGCGTCCGCTATGCGGACGAGGTGGTGATCCTCAAGGAAACCAAGAAGAAGTAAGGGTGCGAAACATGGACAAGAAACAATCTCGTGTGCGCCGCGCTCGCCAGACCCGTATCAAGCTGGCAGCTCAGAAGGTGCATCGCCTTTCCGTGCATCGCACCAACGTGCACATTTACGCGCAAGTGTTCTCGGAAGACGGCACGCAAGTGCTGGCCAGCGCTTCGACGCTGGAAGCCGAAGTGCGCAAGGAACTGGGCGACAAGGAAGGCAAGGGTGGCAACACCGCCGCTGCTGCGTTGATCGGTCGTCGTATCGCCGAAAAGGCGAAGGCTGCCGGCATCGAAAGCGTGGCTTTCGACCGCTCGGGCTTCCGCTATCACGGTCGCGTCAAGGCTCTGGCCGACGCTGCCCGTGAAGCCGGCCTCAAGTTCTAAGTAAGGATCCGTCATGGCAAAGATGCAAGCGAAAGTTCAGGCTGACGAACGCGACGACGGCCTTCGCGAGAAGATGATCGCGGTCAACCGTGTCACGAAGGTGGTGAAGGGCGGCCGTATTCTCGGTTTTGCCGCGTTGACCGTGGTTGGTGACGGCGATGGCCGCATCGGCATGGGCAAGGGCAAGGCGAAGGAAGTGCCGGTTGCCGTTCAAAAGGCAATGGAACAAGCCCGCCGCAACATGTTCAAGGTGCCCCTGAAGAACGGCACCCTGCAACACAACGTTCTCGGCCAGCATGGCGCCTCGCGCGTGCTGATGTCGCCGGCGAAGGACGGTACCGGCGTGATCGCCGGTGGCCCGATGCGCGCGGTGTTCGAGGTGATGGGCGTGACCAACGTGGTGACGAAGAGCCTCGGCTCGACGAACCCGTACAACCTGGTCCGCGCCACGCTCGACGGCCTGAAGAAACAATCGACTCCTGCTGACATCGCCGCCAAGCGTGGCAAGTCGGTGGAAGAGATCCTCGGCTAAGGGTGATCAATATGTCGCAGCAAACTGTGAAAGTTAAGCTGGTCAAGAGCCTGATCGGCACGCGTGAAGACCATCGCGCGACCGTCAAGGGTCTGGGCCTGCGTCGCCTCAATTCGGTCAGCGAGTTGCAGGATACGCCCGCTGTGCGGGGCATGATCAACAAGGTTTCGTACCTTGTGAAGATCGTCGACTGAGCGAGGGCAACATGGAATTGAATTCGATTAAGCCGGCAGAAGGCGCCAAGCACGCCAAGCGCCGCGTCGGCCGTGGCATCGGTTCGGGTCTGGGTAAAACCGCCGGCCGTGGTCACAAGGGTCAGAAGTCGCGTTCGGGTGGCTTCCACAAGGTGGGCTTCGAGGGCGGTCAAATGCCGCTGCAGCGTCGTCTGCCCAAGCGTGGCTTCAAGTCGCTGACGCGTCGTTTCGTGGGCGAAGTTCGCCTGTCGGACCTGAACAACCTGCCGGTCGACGAGATCGATCTGCTGGTTCTGAAGCAGGCCGGTCTGGTGAGCGAGCTGTCGCTGTCGGCCAAGATCATCGCCTCGGGCGAGATCACCCGCAAGGTCGTTGTGAAGGGTCTGGGCGTCACCAAGGGTGCGCTCACCGCCATTCAAGCGGCTGGCGGTTCGGTCGCCGAGTAAGTTAGGACACCCCGGAGCCATCATTGGCCAAGTCTCCTAATCTCGCTAAGCCTGGTACGCAGGGCCCGAAGTATGCGGATCTGCGCCGGCGGCTGGTTTTCCTGCTGCTGGCGTTGATCGTCTACCGTATTGGTGCGCATATCCCGGTGCCGGGCATCGACCCCGATCAGCTGGCGCAGTTGTTCCAGCGCCAGTCGGGCGGGATCCTGGGCATGTTCAACATGTTCTCGGGCGGTGCGTTGTCGCGTTTCACGGTCTTCGCGCTGGGGATCATGCCGTATATCTCGGCGTCGATCATCATGCAGCTGCTGGCGATGGTCTCGCCGCAGTTGGAAGCGTTGCGCAAGGAAGGCCAGGCCGGACAGCGCACGATCACGCAGTACACCCGGTATTTCACGGTGGTGCTCGCGCTCTTCCAGGCAGCGGCGATCGCGGTGACGTTGGAGAGCGAGCCGGGGCTCGTCGTCGATCCGGGCATGGTGTTCCGCCTGACGACGGTGATCACGCTCGTGACCGGCACGATGTTCCTGATGTGGCTGGGTGAGCAGATCACCGAACGCGGCCTTGGCAACGGTATCTCGATCATCATCTTCGGTGGTATCGCGGCTGGTTTGCCCAATGCCGTGGGCGGCCTGTTCGAGCTCGTCAGCACTGGTTCGATCGGTCCGTTCTCGGCGATCGTGATCTGTGCCCTCGTGGTGCTCGTGACGTTCTTCGTCGTGTTCGTGGAACGGGGTCAGCGCAAGATCCTCGTGAATTACGCCAAACGCCAGGTCGGCAACAAGGTGTACGGCGGTCAGGCTTCGCACCTGCCGCTCAAGCTGAACATGGCAGGCGTGATTCCGCCGATCTTTGCGTCGTCGATCATCCTGTTCCCGGCAACGATCGCGAACTGGTTCGGTGCGGGTGACAATGCGCGCTGGCTTAAGGATATCGCCGCGAAGCTGTCGCCGGGCCAGCCGATCTACGTGATGCTCTACGCACTGGCGATCGTGTTCTTCTGCTTCTTCTACACCGCACTGGTGTTCAACAGCAAGGAGACCGCGGAGAACCTGAAGAAGAGCGGCGCGTTTGTTCCGGGGATCCGTCCGGGCGACCAGACGGCTCGGTACATCGACAAGATCCTGACGCGTTTGACGCTCGCCGGCGCAGCCTACGTCACCCTGGTGTGTTTGCTGCCCGAGTTTCTGGTGTTGCGCTGGAATGTCCCGTTCTACTTCGGTGGAACCTCGCTGCTGATTATCGTGGTGGTGACGATGGACTTCATGGCGCAAGTGCAGTCTTATGTAATGTCGCAACAGTATGAGTCGCTGCTCCGCAAGGCGAATTTCAAGGGCGGCAATAACATGACGCTTCGCTGATCCGGGATCATGTCGAAAGACGACGTTATTCAAATGCAGGGTGAGGTGCTTGAAAACCTCCCCAATGCCACCTTCCGGGTAAAGCTGGAAAATGGCCATGTAGTACTCGGACATATTTCCGGCAAGATGCGGATGCACTACATCCGCATTCTGCCCGGGGATAAGGTGACGGTAGAGTTGACGCCCTACGATCTGTCGCGTGCGCGGATCGTCTTCCGGGCGAAGTGATTAGAGAGAGGGAATTGTCATGAAAGTTTTGGCATCTGTTAAGTGCATCTGCCGCAATTGCAAGTTTGTGAAGCGCAAAGGCGTGCTGCGCGTGATCTGCAGCTCGGATCCGCGCCACAAGCAACGTCAGGGCTAATCGGCCTTTAACGCTATTTAGTTGGGGAATTACGAATGGCTCGTATCGCAGGGGTTAACATCCCGAACCACCAGCACACCGCAATTGGCCTGACGGCCATTTACGGTATCGGTCGCACGCGCGCTCGCCAGATTTGCGAAGCCGCCGGTGTGCCGTTCTCGAAGAAGGTCAAGGACCTCGACGACGCCGATCTCGAAAAGCTGCGTGATCAAGTCGGTCAACTGACGGTGGAAGGGGATCTGCGCCGTGAAGTGACCATGAGCATCAAGCGCCTGATGGATCTGGGCTGCTATCGCGGCATGCGTCACCGCAAGGGCCTGCCGCTCCGCGGTCAGCGCACCCGTACCAACGCGCGTACCCGCAAGGGCCCGCGTAAGGCCGGCGTTTCGCTGAAGAAGTAACCAGAGGATAGGAACTCATGGCTAAGCAACAGAACAACGCCGCTTCGCAGCGCGTTCGCAAGAAGGTCAAGAAGAGCGTTGCCGAAGGCGTCGTGCACGTCCACGCTTCGTTCAACAACACGATCATCACGATCACCGATCGTCAGGGCAATGCGCTGGCATGGGCGACCTCGGGTGGCCAGGGCTTCAAGGGTTCGCGCAAGTCGACCCCGTTCGCCGCTCAGGTCGCTGCCGAGTCGGCTGGCCGCGTGGCGCTGGAACACGGCGTGAAGAACCTGGAAGTTCGCATCAAGGGCCCGGGTCCGGGTCGCGAGTCCGCGGTTCGTGCACTCAATGCGCTGGGCATCAAGATCACGGCCATCTCGGACGTGACGCCGGTCCCGCACAACGGTTGCCGTCCGCCGAAGCGTCGTCGCATCTAAGACGCGTAAGAAAATCCTGCTATAATCGCGGGTTCGCGCACGGTCTCGGCCGTGCGCGTAGCAATTTCTAAGACCACCGTCCGGTACATTGGTACCGGACTTGCGCAGTGGACAAGGTTCGCTGCGTCAGATTTTGAGATAAAGGAACAACCGTGGCACGTTATATCGGCCCGAAGGCCAAACTTTCCCGTCGTGAAGGTACCGACCTCTTCCTGAAGAGCGCACGCCGCTCGCTCGCCGACAAGTGCAAGCTGGACAGCAAGCCGGGTCAGCACGGCCGCACCTCGGGTGCTCGCACCTCGGACTACGGCAACCAGCTGCGCGAGAAGCAGAAGGTCAAGCGTATCTACGGCGTGCTCGAGCGTCAGTTCCGTCGTTATTTCGCGGAAGCCGACCGCGTCAAGGGCAACACGGGTGAAAACCTGCTGCAACTGCTCGAGTCGCGCCTGGACAACGTCGTGTACCGCATGGGCTTTGGTTCGACGCGCGCCGAAGCGCGCCAGCTGGTCGGCCACAAGGCGATCGTGCTGAACGGTGTTGTTGCCAACATCCCGTCGATCAAGGTCAAGGCCGGTGATGTGATCGCCGTGCGTGAAAAGGCCAAGAAGCAAGTGCGTATTCAAGAAGCACTGTCGCTGGCCGAGCAAGTCGGTTTCCCGATCTGGGTTTCGGTTGATGCCAAGAAGATGGAAGGCACTTTCAAGGCACTGCCGGAACGTAGCGATATCGCGGGCGACATCAACGAAAGCCTGATCGTCGAATTGTATTCGCGTTAATCCGTATGCTGACGCGCCTCACGGCGCGTTTTGCGTTCCGTGCAGGTTGTCACCCATCAGCCTTATCGGTGTAACGAGCCGAGGGTATTGAAAAGGAAACCTATGCAAACCAGTTTGTTGAAGCCCAAGATCATTGCGGTTGAGCCGGTCGGTGAGCATCACGCCAAAGTCGTGATGGAGCCGTTCGAACGTGGCTACGGCCACACCTTGGGCAACGCGCTTCGCCGCGTGCTGCTGTCGTCGATGGTCGGTTATGCGCCGACGGAAGTGACGATCGCCGGCGTAGTGCACGAATACTCCACCATCGACGGTGTCCAGGAAGACGTCGTCAACTTCCTGTTGAACCTGAAGGGTGTGGTGTTCAAGCTGCATAACCGTGACGAAGTCACCGTTACGCTGCGCAAGGATGGTGAAGGTGTGGTGCGCGCTTCGGATATCGAAGTGCCCCACGATGTGGAACTGATCAACCCCGATCACGTGATCGCGCATCTGGCCAAGGGCGGCAAGCTCGACGTCCAGATCAAGATCGAGAAGGGTCGTGGTTATGTCCCGGGTAACGTGCGCCGTTATGGCGACGAGTCGGCCAAGGTGATTGGCCGTATCGTGCTCGATGCCTCGTTCTCGCCGGTCAAGCGCGTGAGCTATGCGGTCGAATCGGCCCGTGTGGAGCAGCGTACCGACCTGGACAAGCTCGTGATGAACATCGAGACCAACGGTGTGCTGTCGCCGGAAGAAGCGATCCGTCAATCGGCGCGCATCCTCGTCGACCAGCTGTCGGTGTTCGCTGCGCTCGAAGGCACGGAGGCCACGAGCGAAGCGCCGTCGCGTGCGCCGCAGATCGATCCGATCCTGCTGCGCCCGGTGGACGATCTCGAGCTCACGGTGCGTTCGGCCAACTGCCTGAAGGCCGAAAACATCTACTACATCGGCGACCTGATCCAGCGTACCGAGAACGAACTGCTCAAGACCCCGAACCTGGGTCGCAAGTCGCTCAACGAGATCAAGGAAGTGCTTGCCTCGCGTGGTCTCACGCTCGGCATGAAGCTCGAAAACTGGCCGCCGGCCGGTCTCGAGAAGTAAGGTGTAATGACATGGCCGCCTTCGGGCGGCCGTGTTGCTACGTAAGTGCGGCGCGTCGGAGCGATCCGATACGGCCGATAGCGAAGGTACCGGCCCGCGGTGTTTGTCACCGATAGAAGAGCTTGGTCGAAAACTCTGTTTAAAGGAAAGTTGAAATGCGTCACCGTCATGGTCTGCGTAAACTGAACCGTACCAGCAGCCACCGTCTGGCTATGCTGCGTAACATGTCGAACTCGTTGATCCAGCACGAAGCGATCAAGACCACGCTGCCGAAGGCCAAGGAACTGCGCAAGGTCGTCGAGCCTCTCATCACGCTGGGCAAGAAGGACACGGTTGCAAACCGCCGTCTGGCGTTCAACCGCCTGCGCGACCGTGAAATGGTCACCAAGCTGTTCAACGAACTCGGCCCGCGCTTTGCCAACCGTCCGGGCGGCTACCTGCGCATTCTGAAGATGGGTTTCCGCGTGGGCGACAACGCGCCGATGGCTTTCGTCGAACTGCTGGACCGTCCGGAAGTCGACACGGAAGCGCCGGAAGTCGCTGAGTAACTCGTCAGCAATTCGCGCAACGGCCCTTGCGGGCCGTCCGCCGTAAGAAGAAGCCAGGTCACCGACCTGGCTTTTTTTTGGGGTATTGTCCGAAGCCATCGCCGGCATTTGCCTCGAAATGGGGCTGCTATTGCACGCTTGCGGCGGTGTCGGTGTAGAGTGAACGATCCTCAAGCCACTCGGGTCTACCGCACAACATGGATGCCCTTCTCATCGTCATGACGACGTTCCCCAACGAGGCGAGCGCCGAAGCCGCCATTGACGGTATGTTGACCGCGCGCCTTGCCGCCTGCGTCCAGCAGATGGCGCCGGTGCGTTCGAGCTATCGGTGGCAAGGCAAGCGCGAGACGAGCGTGGAAGTACCGCTCATGATCAAGACGAGCGCGGCGCGTTATCGCGAGCTCGAACAATACATCAAAGACCACCATCCTTACGACGTGCCCGAGATCGTCGCGTGGCCGGCCGCCGCCGCACTGCCGGCGTATGCACGCTGGGTCGAGGATGAAACCCGGGGAGAGTTGCATGTTTGATGTGAAGACGACGGTTCGGCGGGTTTTGGCTGGCGCGGGAGCGAACGCATCGGGCGCATCGGGCTTGCCCGGTGCCGCCATGCCGGGGGGCTCGCGCGTTTTCGCGTTTTGGGCAATGGTGCTGTGCGCCGTCGCAATGCTGCTGACGCTGACGGCCGGACGCGCCCACGCCGCCAGCGACTTTCTCGATCCGGATGTCGCCTTCAAGGTCTCGAAGACCGAGGAGCCCGGCGCCGTCGTGCTGCACTTCGACGTGGCAAAGGGCTATTACCTCTATCGCGAGCGCTTCGCCTTTGCCGCGGACAATGGCGCCGCTACGCTCGGTGCGCCCCAATTCCCCAAGGGCGAGGTCAAACATGACGAAACCTTCGGCAAGGACATGGAGGTGTACCACGAGCCCATCGACGTTCGCATTCCGGTAAGCCAGGCCAGCGGCCCGTTCACGCTGAACGTCACCATGCAGGGATGTGCGGACAAGGGCTTGTGCTATCCGCCGATGGACAAGCCACTCAAGATCTCGGCTGTGGCCGCCGGCGGCGGTGCTGCCGGCCTCGCGGGGGCAGCGTCCTCGCCCGGACCGGCAACACGAGCGTTGCTGGGGGGGGGCTCCCTCCCGGCGGCGGAACCCGCGGCTTCCGCTGATTCGGCTGCGACGTCAGCGCCTGCCGGCAAGGGCGGCTGGCTGTCGGCCCGCGAGGATTACAGCGAAGCCGAACGCATCCTGTCAGGCGGCAGCTTTGCCGTGGCGCTCGGGATTTTCTTCGCATTGGGCGTCGGACTGGCATTCACGCCGTGCGTGCTGCCGATGGTGCCGATTCTGCTATCGATCGTGGCGGGGCAGTCGGCAAGCCGCGGCAAGGCACTGCGTCTGGCCATCGCCTACGTGCTCGGAATGGCGGTGGTCAACACGGTGATCGGCGTGGCCGCCGGCCTGCTGGGCCAGGGATTGATCGCGTTCCTGCAGGCGCCGTGGGTGCTGGCGTCGTTCGCGCTGTTGATGGTGATCCTGTCGCTGTCGATGTTCGGCATGTACGAGATTCAGTTGCCGTCGGCGCTGCGTGAGCGCATCGACAACGCGGCGCGTAAGCAGAAGTCCGGCCAGTGGCTTGGCGCCGCCATGATGGGCGTGCTGTCCGGACTCATCGTCAGTCCCTGCGTGACGGCGCCGCTGGCGGCCGCCCTCGCCTTCATCGCGAAGACGGGCGACGCCGTCTTCGGGGGCGCCACGCTCTTCGCCCTGTCACTGGGGATGGGGCTGCCGTTGGTGATCCTTGCGGCAGGCGGCGGTACGCTGCTGCCCCGCGCGGGCGCCTGGATGGAAGGGGTCAAGCGCTTCTTCGGTTTCCTGTTGCTCGGCGTGGCCCTGTGGATCGTGCGGCCTCTGCTGCCGACGCCGGTGCTGCTGCTGACCTCGGGGGTTCTGCTGCTCGTGGCGGCGACGTTCATGCGCGTGTTCGACAGCTTGCCGGATGGCGCGGGCGGCGCGCGGCGTCTGCTCAAGGGACTTGGCGTGGCCGTGGCATTGCTCGGTGCCGTGGCGCTGGTCGGCGCGGCCGCCGGTGCGCGCGATCCGCTGGCGCCGCTGGCGGGCCTCACGGCAGGGGCGACGGCGACCGGGGCGGCGGTCGCCGCCGAAGGCGCCAAATTCGAGCGCGTGCGCAGCGTGGCGGAGCTCGACCAGATCGTGGCAACCGCCGGGCGCCCCGTGATGCTCGACTTCTATGCCGACTGGTGCATCAGTTGCAAGGAAATGGAGCGATTCGTCTTCACCGATCCGAAGGTGAGGGCGCGGCTCGACGAACTGGTGCTGCTCAAGGCGGACGTGACGGCAAACAGCGCCGACGATCAGGCGCTTCTCAAGCGTTTCGGGCTGTTCGGACCGCCGGGCATCATCTTCTTCCAGGGCGGCAAGGAAATCCCGGGCGCGCGCGTGATCGGCGCCCAGTCTCCGGAACAGTTTCTGCGCAGCCTCGACAAGGCCTTCGGGCCTTCGTTCGGGCCCTCGGCCTGAGTCCGGCGCGGCGTCGAATATGAGCCGCCGCGCTTACCGGCCCGCCGCGAGCCGAGCGAGCGCTTTCATGGCGTCAGGGCCCGCGATCGTTCGCCTGCGACCGTCTCAGGCCTGTGCGCGTATCAGGCGGGCGGCGTCGAGCGCAAAGTAGGTGAGGATGCCGTCGGCGCCTGCGCGCTTGAAGGCGAGAAGCGATTCCATCATGACCTTGTCATGATCGAGCCAGCCGTTTTGTGCGGCGGCCTTGAGCATCGCGTATTCGCCGCTGACCTGATAGGCGTAAGTGGGAAAGCGGAACTCGTCTTTCACGCGGCGCACGATGTCCAGATACGGCATGCCCGGCTTGACCATCACCATGTCGGCCCCTTCCTCGATGTCGAGCGCCACTTCGCGAAGGGCCTCGTCCGAGTTGGCCGGGTCCATCTGGTAGGTCATCTTGTTGCCCTTGCCGAGGTTCGATGCCGAACCGACGGCGTCGCGGAATGGGCCGTAGAAGGCCGACGCGTATTTCGCGGCATAAGCCATGATGCGCGTGTGGATGTGTCCGCCCGCTTCGAGCGCCTCGCGGATCGCGCCGATACGCCCGTCCATCATGTCGGACGGCGCGACGATGTCGACTCCCGCGTCGGCCTGCGTGAGCGCCTGCTTCACGAGAATGGACGTGGTCACGTCATTGACGACGTAACCGTTTTCGTCGAGTACGCCGTCCTGGCCGTGGCTCGTGTAGGGATCGAGCGCGACGTCCGTGAGCACGCCGAGGTCGGGGAAGTGGCGTTTGAGCTCGCGCACCGCGCGGGGAATCAGGCCGTCCGGGTTGGTGGCCTCGATGCCGTCGGGCGTTTTGAGCGAAGCTTCGACGTTCGGGAACAACGAGATCACCGGCACGCCCAGCGTGACGCACGTATCGGCCACACGCAGCAACTCGTCGATCGACACGCGCTCGACACCCGGCATCGAATCGACGGCTTCACGGCGGTTGTGCCCGTCGAGCACGAACACCGGGTAGATGAGGTCATCGCAGGTCAGGCGGTTTTCGCGCATCAGACGGCGCGAGAAGTCATCGCGTCGCATGCGGCGCGGGCGAAGCAGGGGGTAGGAACTCATGCGATCGGTCCTTTGGACGGAGAATGGCGCGGCGGAAAATTCCGTAATTCGGGGCGTGTCGACGCGTCCCGAAATGCACCGCCGCTGCGTCTGGCTCAATGAAACCGTAAGGCGGAAGGCGCGCAAAAAAACGGCGCTTGCCCGGAAACTTTCGGAAGCATGGTATATCATACCAACCGGATGTTCGCACTGCGTGCGGCGTCCCCCGCTTCTCCTCCCTGAGCGGGCGCCTGTCGTTCTACGATAAGGCTTATTTAAACCCGCCGTGCCTACACGGCGGTTTTTTTATGTGCGCGCACTTTGCGGCGTCGATGTCCCCGGATGCCGGCCGACTCGCGCATTTTCGCTGAACTTGTCACCCTCATCCGTCCGGCCGAGGGATCCGAGTCCCGCATTTCCCATTCGATGCGCGGCCGCCGTGCGCCGCGACGATTTGTCGCGCCCGCGGCGCCCGTTCGACCACTACCTTACGGAGTTGGACGCCGCATGATCGGTGCCATGGGGAGCGAGAGAGCGGACAACGCGAACGAGCGCGGAACCAAGCGCGGAACCGAAGGAAGCGCGACTGGTCGGTGTGGCCGAGCGTCGCTCATTTCTTGCCTGACTCGCGCGGCGGGATGGCGAGCCAGTCTTCGAGCATGCGCTGGGCGGCGTCCACGCCGGTGCGCTTGAGCGACGAGAACAACTGCGCCGTGAACTGCGGTGCGACGGCCGGATCGTCGGACGGCAGACCGTCGGTGCGCGGCAGGGCCGACAGCCGCTTTTGCGTGTCGCGCAGCACGACTGTCGCCTCCTGACGCGTGAGCTTGTCTGCCTTGGTGAGCAGTGCATGGATGGGGCGTCCGGTCGGCAGAAACCAGTCGATCAGTTCGCAGTCGAGGTCCGTGAACGGGCGGCGCGAATCCATGACGAGCACCAGGCCCCGAAGTTGCGGACGTTGCACGAGGTAGTCGCCCAGCAACTGTTGCCAGTGGACTTTCACGCCGCCGCCGACTTCGGCGTAGCCGTAGCCGGGCAGGTCGACCAGGTAGCCGTACAGATGCTCCAGGTGCGCGATCTCGAAGTAGTTGATGTGCTGGGTACGGCCCGGCGTCTTGCTCGAGAAGGCGAGGCGCTTCTGATTGCACAGGATGTTCAGCGCGCTCGACTTGCCCGCGTTCGAGCGGCCCGCGAAGGCGACCTCGGGCACGGCCGTGGCAGGCAGGTCGCGCAGGTGATTGACGGTCGTAAAGAAGCGGGCTTGATGAAGTAGGGACATGGCGAAAACCGGGAGCGCGCAAGCTGCGGAAGGCGGCTGCAACGCGGCTGAAGGGGCGCAAAACGGCGAGTCCGACGCTCACCGGCAACAGCCCGGGAAGCCCCGCTCTGCGGCCTTCTACATGGAAATCCCCTAAAGCCGGGGAAAGTCTTTATTGTACAATATGAAAGTTAACCTTGGCCTTGCCAAGGCTTGCCCGAACGTCTCGCGCGCCGTGAGGATGGAGGAGAAACACGGCGCCGGACGGTGAGTTCGAACGACCGATTTCCCGACAAAACAGATATAAGGTGTGCGAATGAACCGAGGAGTGTGGAAGTCTCTCGCTGCAGCACCGTTGGCGCTGGCATGCTTGCTTCTGAGCGGCGCCAGTCAGGCCGCCGATCCGCCGGCGCCTGCCAAACCTGACCTGAACCGGGGACAGGCGATTGCCAGTCAGGTCTGCGCATCCTGCCACGGCGCGGACGGCAACAGCACCGGCGGCGCTTATCCGAAGCTCGCGGGCCAGCATGCCGAATACCTCTACAAGCAGCTCGCCGATTTCAAGGCGCAGCCGGGCAAGACCCCTGCACGAAACAATCCCATCATGGCCGGCATGGCCGCGGCACTGTCCGATCAGGACATGCGCAACGTGTCGGCGTATTTCGCCTCGCAGACCGAGAAGCCGGGCGCCGCGCGCAACAAGGCCACGGTGCCGCTGGGCGAGAAGATCTACCGCGGTGGTCTGGCCGACAAGGGCGTGCCGGCCTGCGCGTCGTGCCATGGGCCGGCGGGGGCCGGCATGCCGTCGCAATATCCGCGTCTGTCGGGCCAGTGGGCCGATTACACCGCCGCCCAACTAGTCGCGTTCCGCGACGAGACGCGCGGCAACAATGCCCCGATGCACGACATCGCGTCGCGGCTGTCGGACAAGGAAATCAAGGCGGTCGCGGATTACATCGCCGGTTTGCGCTGACCGGCAGCCCCTGCCCTGACATCGTGTGAACGTCAGGGTATATTCGCTGACTTATAACGAAACCAGCAGCGTTGCCGCGAGGCGATGTATTCGAACTGGTTTAGCATACACAGGGTGGCGGGCGCGTGAGACACGCGTCCCCGCCCTTTTTTGTTGTCGGAATCAGGATGAGCATCAGTACCTCCGGAATGCAGATCAAGGGCGCGCAACGCTGGGTGCGCGACGGCGTCGAACTCGTCAGTTCGATGCGTTTCGCCATCAGCCTGCTGACCGTGCTCGCCATCGCCAGCATCGTGGGTACGGTGCTCAAGCAGGGCGATCCGTATCCCAACTACGTCAATCAGTTCGGCCCGTTCTGGGCCGACATCTTCCGCTCGCTGGGCCTGTACACGGTCTACAGTTCGTGGTGGTTTCTGCTGATCCTGTTCTTCCTGATGGCGTCCACGACGCTGTGCATCGTGCGCAACGCGCCGAAGATGATCG
Source organism: Pandoraea sp. CB10b_02 (assembly GCF_002216225.1). NCBI lineage: Bacteria > Pseudomonadati > Pseudomonadota > Betaproteobacteria > Burkholderiales > Burkholderiaceae > Pandoraea > Pandoraea sp. CB10b_02. Next base: position 175,626 of record NZ_NJGW02000010.1, on the reverse strand, counting down.
CGGACATCCGAAGCTGGCGCGATCACGTGCGCGAGGGCAGCTTGCGCGCTTTCGGTCACAGGGGCGAGTTCACCGGGCCGGCGCCGCGCGCGGAATTGCTGCCGCGCCTGACGCGCTATCTCGGCCATCGCGGCTACCGCTTCGTGGTCCGCGAGCGCGATGGCGCCACGCTCGTGGCCGCCAAGGCCGGGGCTGTCAACAAGATCGGCTACATCTTCGCGCACAGCGCGATCGTGATCATCTGCCTGGGCGGACTCGTCGACAGCGATCTGCTGATTCGCGTGCAGATGGCGCTCTTCGGCAAATCCCCGCTGCAGGGCAACGCCGTCATCGCGCAGATCCCCGAAACGCACCGCCTGTCGCCGAACAACCCGGCATTTCGCGGCTATTCGTTCGTGCCGGAAGGCGGCAAGTCGACCACGGCGATCCTGAATTTCCAGGACGGTTCGGTCGTGCAGGACCTGCCGTTTGCCATCGAGCTCAAGAAATTCCACGTCGATTATTACTCGACGGGCATGCCCAAGCTGTTCGCGAGCGACATCGTGGTGACCGATCCCGAGAACGGCAAGACGATGAGCGCGACCGTGAAGGTCAACGAACCGTTCATCTACAAGGGTGTGGCGATCTATCAGTCGAGCTTCGAGGATGGCGGCAGCAAGCTGCGCCTGACCGGCTACCCGATGCACGGCCCGTCGAGCAAGCCGTTCGCGTTCTCGGGCGACGTCGGCGGCTCCACGCAACTGCGCGGCGGCGCGGCGGGCAAGGACGAATACACGATCGAATTCAGCGACTTCCGCGCGATCAACGTGGAGAACATCAGCACCGGCGGCGGCGAGCGCGACGTGCGAGGCGTGGCCCGCAAATCGTTGCGCGAGGATCTCGGTGCGCAACTGGGTTCGGGCGCGCGTCCCGATCTGGGCAAGGACCTGCGCAACGTCGGACCGTCGGTGCAATACAAGGTGCGCGATCGCAACGGGCAGGCCAAGGAGTACCGCAACTACATGCTGCCCATCCTGGTCGAGGATGGGCAGCGCGTATTCATGACCGGCGTGCGCGACACGCCGGACGGCCCGTTCCAGTACCTGCGCATTCCGGCTGACGAAGACGGCTCGGTCAGGCAATGGATGCTGCTGCGCGCCGCCCTGCAAGACGATGGCGCGCGCGCCGAAGCGGCCCGCCGTTTCGCGGCGCAGTCGCTGCCGGCGCAGACCTCGGCACAGTTGCGCGAGCAACTGCAGGAAAGCGCGAAGCGCGAGCTCGACCTGTTTGCCGGCGCGATTCCGGCGAGCAGGAACGGTCGTGCGACGGGCGGTCTGCAGGCGATTGCCGAGTTCGTCAGCGAGAAGGTGCCGCAAGAGCAGCAGTCCGCGGCGGCGGACATGTTCCGTCGCATTCTCGACGGCACGGTGTGGCAACTGTGGCAGGTCGCACGCGAGCATGCCGGGCAGGCGAGTGCGGAGTCCACGCCGCAGACCGAGCGCTTCGTGCATACGGCGACCAATGCGCTGTCCGACAACTTCCTGTATGACGCGCCCGTGTTCCTGCAGCTCGACTCGTTCGACCAGATTCAGGCGAGCGTCTTCCAGCTCACGCGCTCGCCCGGCAAGAAGATCGTGTATCTTGGCAGTTTGCTGCTGGTGCTCGGCATCTTCTCCATGTTCTACGTGCGCGAGCGCCGCTTGTGGCTATGGATCAAGGATGCACCCGAAGGCGGCAGTTCGGTGCTCATGGCGGTGTCGACCACGCGCCGCACGCTGGATTTCGAAAAGGAATTCGCCCGCACGAAGGCGGAAATGGACGAGATCGTCACAAAACGATGAAGGTGAGACAGATGGAGTTATCGCAACAGTATTCGGAGGCCTCGTGGCTGCGCCGGCGCAGTCCCGGCGACTGGCTGTTCGCGCTCGCGCTGGCCGTTGGCGCGGGCGTGGCGCTGAGCCAGTACGGTCACTACATGGACTACTACGAGCACACGATCCTCGTGCTCGCGGTGCCGACCTTCGCGCTGCTGGGCTGGCACTGGCGTGCGGTGCGCTGGTTGATGGCCGGCATCGCGGTTCTCGCGCTCGGTGGCATCGCCATGTATCACCACGATCTGGCGCGCGCCGATCAGGCCTTCTTCCTCAAGTATTTCCTCTCGAGCCAGTCGGCGATCCTGTGGATGAGCGCGCTGTTTTTCCTGTCGACGCTCTTCTACTGGGGCGGCCTGCTCGCACGCTCGCCGTTCGGCGCGAGCGTAGGCTCGTCGCTGTGCTGGGCGGCCGTGCTGCTCGGCTTTACCGGCATGATGGTGCGCTGGTACGAGTCGTATCTGGTCGGCGCAGACGTCGGGCACATTCCGATCTCGAACCTGTACGAGGTGTTCGTGCTCTTCTGCCTGATCACCGCGCTGTTCTACCTGTACTACGAGCACCGCTACGAAACCCGCGCGCTTGGCCCGTTCGTGCTGCTGGTGATCAGCGCGGCCGTGAGCTTCAACCTGTGGTACAGCGTGGCGCGCAGCGCCTATGAGATTCAGCCGCTGGTGCCGGCGCTGCAGAGCTGGTGGATGAAGATTCACGTGCCCGCGAACTTCATCGGCTACGGTACGTTTGCGCTCGCTGCGATGGTCGCGGTGGCGTATCTGCTCAAGTCGAGCGAGAACAAGCGGCTGGCCGCGACGGGCAAGGCGCCCGACACAGGCTTCTTCTCGTCGCGTCTGCCGTCGCTCGAACTGCTCGACGACGTGATGTACAAGGCCATCGCCGTCGGCTTTGCGTTCTTCACGATCGCGACGATCCTCGGTGCGCTGTGGGCCGCGGACGCGTGGGGCGGCTACTGGAGTTGGGACCCGAAGGAGACGTGGGCGCTGATCGTCTGGCTGAACTACGCCGCGTGGCTGCACATGCGCCTCATGAAGGGGCTGCGCGGGGTCGTGGCGGCATGGTGGTCGCTGACGGGCCTGCTGATCACCACGTTCGCATTCCTCGGTGTGAACATGTTCCTGTCGGGACTGCATAGCTACGGACAGCTCTGACGCGGCGCCTGACGCCGAACGTCGCCCGAAAGCCGCCGCGCTCATGAGCCGGCGGCTTTTTTCATCGTGGCGTATGATTTTTGCATTGCGTGCGGGGGAACCGGCAGGCGCGCGAGCACGGTCGAACCGACGTGGCGGGACGGGCGAAGTCCCGGGGCTTGGCGCAGCGCGGCGCCGCTGCCCGCAAGCTGCATCAGGAGAGCGAGTCATGAGCACGAACAAATCCCGCCTGCGTGGCGCGGACATCCCGGCGAGCAGCATCACGCCGCGGGAACTCGTCGAGGCGCGACGGCATTTTTTGCGCGCTTGGGGCGCGGGGCTGGTGGGGCTGACCGGTATCGGCGGCGCTGCGTTGGGCCTGCTGCCGCACGAGACTGCCTTGGCGGCGCCAGGCGCCGACAGTCCGGGCACGGGGCTGGCGAAACTGAGCGCGCCGCGCAACACGCGCTATGTCGTCACGGACAAGCCCACTGACATCAAGGACGTCACCACCTACAACAACTTCTACGAGTTCGGTACGGACAAATCCGACCCGGCGCGTCGGGCGGGCACGCTCAGGCCGCGTCCGTGGCAGATTGCGATCGAAGGCGAGGTGCGGCAACCCAAGGTCTACGACATCGACGCGCTGCTCAAGCTCGCGCCGCTCGAAGAACGCGTCTATCGCCTGCGTTGCGTCGAGGGCTGGTCCATGGTGATTCCGTGGATCGGCTACTCGCTGTCCGAGCTGATCAGGCAAGTGCAGCCGACGGGCAATGCGCGGTACGTGGAGTTTGTTTCGCTGGCCGATCCCAAACAGATGCCGGGCCTGTCGTACCCGGTGCTCGGCTGGCCATACGTCGAAGGGCTGCGCATGGACGAGGCAATGCATCCGCTTTCACTGTTGACCTTCGGCCTGTACGGCGAGGTCCTGCCCAACCAGAATGGGGCGCCGGTGCGCATGGTGGTGCCGTGGAAGTATGGCTTCAAAAGCGCGAAGTCCATCGTGAAGATCCGCTTCGTCGAGAAGATGCCTGTCACGAGCTGGCATCGCGCCGCGCCGGACGAGTACGGCTTTTACTCCAACGTGAATCCCGACGTCGACCATCCGCGCTGGAGCCAGGCCACCGAGCGCCGGATCGGCGACGGCGGCATCTTCACGCCCAAGCGCAAGACCCTGATGTTCAACGGCTATGGCGAGCAAGTCGCCAGCCTGTACCAGGGCATGGATCTGCGCAAATTTTTCTGAATCTTCCGAGTCGACGCGTCGTGTCCACCCAACCCACCGAATCACGCGACGGTCTTGCCGTTTCCTCGCCGCCGGCACGAGACGGCCCGGTGCGCGCCTGGCAAGCCCACGTGCGGGCCGTGCCGAGGGGCGGTGCACCGCGCTGGGTGCCTTGGGGAAAAGCCACCGTATTCCTGCTCGCGCTGCTGCCGTTGCTGCGTCTCGTGGTGAACGGCATAACGGACCGGCTGGGCGCGAATCCCGTCGAGTTCATCACGCGCTCGACCGGGACATGGACGCTGGTCCTGCTATGCGTCACGCTGGCCGTCACGCCCGTGCGGCGGTTGCCGCGTCTGGCATGGCTGCTGCGCTTTCGCCGAATGCTGGGGCTCTTCGCGTTCTTCTACGCCGCGCTGCATTTCACGACGTACTTCTGGCTCGATCAGTGGTTCGACTGGGCGAGCATCATACGCGACGTGACGGGCAAGCGTCCGTTCATCACGATGGGCTTCGCGGCATTCGTGCTGATGGTGCCGCTGGCGTTGACCTCGCCGCATGCGATGGTGCGGCGTCTGGGTGGGCGGCGCTGGCAACGGCTGCATCGCGCGATATACGCGATCGCGGTGTTGGCGATTCTGCACTACTGGTGGATGAAGGCGGGCAAGCGCGACTTTGCCGAGCCGGCGATCTACGCGATCGTGGTGGCGTGCCTGCTCGGCGCCCGCGTGTTGTGGGCGCTTCGCAGGCGCGCTCAGACGCCATCGGGCAGCAGCCGTTCGCCGGCGAACAGCGACTCGACCGTTTCGCGCTCGCGCACGAGGTAGACGTTCTCGCCGTCGACCATCACTTCGGCGGCGCGCGGGCGCGTGTTGTAGTTCGAGCTCATCGTGAAGCCATAGGCGCCCGCCGAACGGATTGCGAGCAGGTCGCCGGGCGTGATGGCCAGCGCCCGGTCGCGACCGAGCCAGTCGCCGCTCTCGCAAACCGGGCCGACGACGTCATACGTGGCAACGTCCAGCGCGCGCCGCTCGACCGGGTCGATGTCGTGATAGGCCTCGTACATGGCGGGACGGGCCAGATCGTTCATGGCGGCATCGACGATGGCGAAGTTCTTCGTTTCGCCGTGCTTGAGGAATTCCACGCGCGTGAGCAGTATGCCGGCGTTGCCCACCAGCGAGCGGCCCGGCTCGAACAGGACTTGTCGATGGCCGTGGCCGCGCTTGGCGATATGATCGAGCAGCGTGGTGGCAAAGGCGGTGATGTCCGGCGGTGTCTCGTCGGTGTAGGTGATTCCCAGGCCGCCGCCCACATCGATGTGATGTAGCGAAATGCCGGCGGCTTCGAGCTTTTCGACCAGATCGAGCACCTTGTCGGTCGCGTCGAGATACGGCGAGATTTCGGTGATCTGCGAGCCGATGTGGCAGTCGATGCCGACCACTTCCAGGTGCGGCATGGCGGCAGCGGCGCGATAGGCGTCGAACGCTTCCTCGTAGGCCACGCCGAACTTGTTGCCGCGCAGGCCGGTGGAGATGTACGGGTGCGTCTTGGCGTCGACGTTCGGGTTCACGCGCAGCGACACGCGGGCGCGCTTGCCCGTTTGCCCGGCGACCTCGTTGAGGCGGTCGAGCTCCGGACGCGACTCGACGTTAAAGCAGAAGACGTCCTTTTCCAGCGCATAGCGCATTTCGTCGGCATGCTTGCCGACGCCCGAGAACACCGCGCGCTTCGGGTCGCCGCCGGCTGCGATGACGCGCGCCAGTTCACCGGCCGACACGATGTCGAAGCCGGCGCCAAGGCGCGCGAACACGCCGAGCACGGCGAGATTCGAGTTCGCCTTGGCGGCGTAGTGCACGGCGGCGTTGCGCCCTTCGCAGGCCTTGGCGTAGGCCTGATAGGCGCGCGTCAGAGCCGCCTTCGAATAGACGTACAGAGGCGTGCCGAAACGCTCGGCGAGCGCCGGCAGGGCAACGCCCTCGGCATGGAGCACGTCGTCGCGGTAGGAGAAGGTGGCGTCGGACATTGCGAGTACTCGGTAATCAAACGGTGGCCCGCCGGTGGGCGGCGGGCGTGGGCCGAATAGCGCTCGATTGCGCTGGGTCTGGCCGTAGCTTAGCCGGAATTCGAGGGGAATTTGCCGGCGGTTGTCTGGGGGCTGGCCGGGATTGGGCTGGCCGCCAGGCTCATTCGGGTTTGGCGGGGGGCAGCACGTCTGCAGGCGGCACCTCGACCGACGGGCCGCGCTGCGGCTCCGGCACGCGCGGCGGCGGGGGCAGCGGGGCGCCCGGCGGCGGCGTCGGTTTGACGGGCCGGGCCGGGATATACAGCGGCCCGGCCTGGCCGCAGCCGGCCAACACGCTCAGAAGAGCAATCGACGCTACAATCGCGCTGGTTCGAATAGGTGCAGTCATGGGGGTATCGCCGCGTGGTGCGGCATGCAAACGATGACGCAAATCGTGGAGTTTAGCATGACGGAAAGTGAATTCCTGGCGCTCGCCGAGGCGGTGCTGGCGCAGGTGGAGGCGGCTGTCGAGGGCAGCGATGTGGACATCGATTGCGAGCGCTCCGGCAATGTCCTGACGCTCGAATTCGAAGACGGCAGCAAGATTATCGTCAACTTGCAAACCCCGATGAGCGAGATCTGGATCGCGGCGCGCTCGGGCGGCTATCACTACCGGCTCAAAGGCGACAAGTGGCGTGACACCCGCGATGATTCGGAACTGTTCGAAGCGCTCTCGCGCTTCGCGTCGGAGCAGGCCGGCGAGACGGTCACGCTGAGCGCGGACTGAGCGCTCGAATCCCACGGCCCCGGCTCGGTCTGGAGCGCATTGCCGAGTGCCCCCCGCCCCCGGCGCCGGCCTTAACGCAGTCGCCGCCTGCTCCGCAGGCGCTTCTCAGCGTCAAGGCTTGCTGTTGAACATATCCAGGATACGTTGACGCTCCTGCCGATCGACCGGGGCGGGCGTCGGCGCCGGTCCCGGCGACGCCGGCATCTGTCCCGGGAACGCACCGGCGCCGGTTGACGTCGACGGCCCGGTCGCGGCCGATCCATCCGGGGCCGTATCCGCGCTCAGCCCCACCGTGCTCACCGCACGGCCAGGCGGATAGTCGTCATAGAAGTAATCGCCATTGGCCTGGATGACGCCCGGCGGCACCGGACGCGTCGACTCTGGCACCCCGCGCAACGCCTTGGCCATGTAGTCGATCCAGATCGGCAGCGCCAGCCCGCCACCGGTCTCCCGATCCCCCAGATTGCGCGGCTGATCGAAGCCGATCCAGGCCACCCCTACGAGTTGCGACTGGTAGCCGGCGAACCAGGCGTCGTGAGAATCGTTGGTCGTCCCGGTCTTGCCCGCGAGGTCGCTGCGCTTGAGCACGTTGGTCTTCGCCGCAGTCCCGCGCGTGGCCACGTCGTGGAGCATCGAGTTCATGATGAACGCGTTGCGCGCAGGGATCGCGCGGATCGACTCGTCACCCGCCGTCGTCGGCTTCTCCTCCATGATGACGTTGCCCTTGGAGTCGGTGATGCGCGCCACGATGAAGGGATTCACGCGGAAGCCGCCGTTCGCGAAGACCGCATATGCACTGGCCATTTGCAGCGGTGTGACCATGCCGGCGCCGAGCGCCATCGGGAGATACGCAGGATGCTTGTCCGCCTCGAAGCCGAAGCGCCCGATGTACTTCTGCGCATAGCCGGGCGTGATGCTCTGCAGAATACGGATCGACACGAGGTTGCGCGAGCGCATCAGCGCCACGCGCATGGGCATCGGCCCTTCAAAGCCCCCGCCGTAATTCTTCGGCTCCCACGGCTGACCGCCCGTTTGCGCCGCGGTGAAATAGAGCGGGCCGTCGTTGATGATCGTCGCCGGCGCGAAACCCTTTTCCAGGGCGGCCGAATAGATAAATGGCTTGAAGCTCGACCCCGGCTGCCGCCATGCCTGCGTGACGTGGTTGAACTTGTTGCGGTTGAAGTCGAATCCGCCGACGAGCGAGCGAATTGCGCCGTTCTGCGGGTCGAGCGAGACGAATGCGGCTTCGATGTCCGGCATCTGCACGATGCGCCAGTTTTCCTTCGCGTCCTTCGTGACGCGGATCACCGAACCGCGACGGATCTTCTGCTTCGGTTGCGCCTTGGCGCTCAGGCCCGCGGCGGCAAAGCGCAGCCCGTCGCCGGTCACCGTCACGTCGTCGCCGTTGAGCAGCACCGCCTTGACCTGTTGCGGCGTGGCCGACAGCACCACGGCCGCGACCATGTCGCCGCTGTCCGGATGCTCGACGAGGGTATCGTCGATCAGTTGTTCGCGGGCGTCCTGATCGTCTGGCAGATCGATGTTCGCCTCGGGGCCGCGGTAGCCGTGGCGCAGTTCATAGGCCATCACACCCGAGCGCAGCGCTTCATACGCGGCTTCCTGGTCGGCCGAGTTGATCGTCGTGTAGACGTTGAAGCCGCGCGTGTAAATCTCGTCCTTGAACTGGGCGTAGAGCAACTGACGCACCATTTCCGCGACGTAGCCGGCGTGGACGCTGAACTCGCTGCCGAGCCCGCGCACCACGAGTTCCTGGGCGATGGCCTGGTCGTATTCCGCCTTGGAAATGTAGCCCAGGTCGTACATCCGCTTGAGGATGTATTCCTGACGCACGCGGGCGCGCTTGTAATTGACGATGGGGTTGTAGGCGGACGGCGCCTTGGGCAGGCCGGCGAGCATGGCCGCCTCGGCCAGCGTGATGTCCTTCAGATCCTTGCCGAAATACACCCGCGCGGCGCTCGCGAAGCCGTAGGCCCGCTCGCCGAGATAGATCTGATTCATGTACAGCTCGAGAATCTGATCCTTCGTGAGGCGCGATTCGATCTTGTAGGCGAGCAGCGCTTCGTAAATCTTGCGCGTATATGTCTTCTCGCTGGACAGGAAGAAGTTGCGCGCCACCTGCATCGTGATCGTACTGGCGCCCTGCGAAGAGCCGCCGCGCGTGAAGTTCGCCACGCCCGCGCGGAATATCCCGATGAAGTCCACCCCGCCGTGCTGATAGAAGCGGTCGTCCTCGATGGCGAGCACGGCTTTTTTCATGACGTCCGGGATATCGGCGAAGCGCACCAGATTGCGACGCTCCTCGCCGAACTCGCCGATCTGGATTTCGTCGGCGGTATAGATGCGCAGCGGAATCTTGGGTCGATAGTCGACGATCGTGTCGAGCGACGGTAACTGCGGCGTCATCACCACCAGGATGTACCCGGCGAGCAACGCGCCACACACGCCCATCGCGGCGACCAGGCCGACGAACCACAGAGCGAGGCGCAGCCACAGGGAGCGGCGCGGTTTGGGTGGGCGCTTGTCGCGAGGTGTCTCGGTTTGGGGTGTGCTTGCCATGGGGGAACCGGAAAAAACGATGGGCCGATTATAACGAACGCCCCGCGCCCACCCGCCGGACCTGCCGGAAATCGGAGTGCAGGCCTACGGGGTCTCGGAAAAAGACGAGAAAAAACACGCATGAATTCCTAAAGCGGAAATTGACCGCTATGTGCCTCTCAGGATTCGGACTGGTCCGATTGGACTGCCGTATCGCCATCGCTAGGATCGATCGCATCGACAAAGCGAGAAACGGAAGGAGGGGCATGATGAGAGCGGTCCTGCGCGGAGTACGTCAGATGAGCAGCGGACTCACGTCGGCGCCGCCACGCGGCGGCGGTGGCGGGGTGGGCATTCACTTTGACGCGGCGGCGGTCCAATTCGTTCGTCTGACGCGGTGTGCCGGCCCCGCACGTCTGCGCCTGACGGCCTATGGCAGCGCGGTGGTCGAAGACGGTGTCGTGCGAGGCGCGTTGATTGCCAAGCCCGAAGCAGCTGCGCGTCACCTCGCCGATTTGCTGGAGCGAACCGGCATGAGCGCTTCGGAGTTGCGCGACGACACGATCGTGCTGGCGCTGCCGGCGCACGGGCTCAAGACCGAAGTCGTCGACTATCCGGCGGACGTGCCGCCGCGCGCACTACGTGCGTGGTGCGAGCGGCGCGCCGCGCTGTTGGTGCCTGGCGACGCGGACGCCGGCTTGCGCTGCCGGGTCGGGGTGACGTGGGCAGACCCCGCCAACCATCGGCTGCGGCTGTACGCCTGCGAGGCGGAGTTGGTCGACGCTCGCGTCGCGGTACTGGAAATGTGCGGCTTGCAGCCGCAGGCGGTCGATGCGGCACACGAAGCAGCACGACGCGCGTTCCGGTGGGCGTGGCCGAGCGCCGCGCGCGCGGATGCCTCGGCCGGCAGCGGCGCCAACACCGAGACTGAGGCGAACGCTGGGGTGGAGCGGGAGCCGCCGCCGTTGGCGTTGCTGCAGGTGGATGCCAACGAGTTCGACCTTTCGGTATTTGACGGTAGCGATTGCGTGGCCGATGCGCGCGAGCGATTTGACGGCATTGGCGGACATCCGGACGCGCTGGCGGGTATTGTGCGCGAGGTGGCGGGCAAGCTGGCGGTCAGACCCCGTGCGATGTACCTGGCTGCACAAGGCGCCAGCCCGGGCACGCTGGTCGCAATCTGCGATGCACTCGAGGCGGCATGTGGCATTCCGGTACGCCCTTTCGATCCGTTGCGGCGATTCTCGATCTCGCATCGCCGTCAGCCATTCGCGCAGCGCGGCGCCTTTGCGGTGGCATGCGGGTTAGCGCTTCGCGCAATGTCCGTGCAGGGGGTGTCATGCGAGTGAAGGCCTCACTGCCACCGCTCGACTTCCTGCTGACGCTCGAGCAGCGCCGTCAACTGGCGTTCCGTCGTCAGTGGCGACTTTGGACCGCGATCGCGGCGCTCGGAGCCGTGGCCGCGGCCGCGCCGATCGCGCTTGATCTCCACTTACGCGGGGAGGCGCGGGCACGACTTGCTGCGCTGCGCGCGAGCAATGAAGCGCGAGCGGGCGAGCGCGCAGCTTTCGATGCGACCGCGCGTGCTCTGTCTGCCATGGTGGCGCATCGCCGCGCGGCCGTGACCCTGGTCGAGCAGCGGCAATCCGTCGCCCCTCGGCTGCTGGACGTGATGCGCGCCTGCGCTGACGGCGTGCGGCTCACGTCCGTGAAGTCTGGTGGAGACCATTTGCGCATCGAGGGGTACGCGACGACTCAGTCGAGAGTCCGCGAGACACAGAAGCGCCTGCGCGCACTGCCGTGGGTGCGCAAGGTCGCCGAGGTCGAGTCGAGCGTGGTGCCCGAGAGCGTTCGGCGCCAGTGGGCCGATGCCGACACCTCGGGCCCACAGCCTGAGATCCGTCGGTTCACGCTGCGCATCGAGCCCAAGCCGTCGCCCAGACCGGCGGCGCGGGGGGTAGACACCGTGGACGAGTGGTCGTCGGAGGAGGTGGCCGATGTACGGTGAACCCCATCCGCCGGACGACGTCCGCGACGTTGTACACGACATGTCGAGCCGCTGGCGCGCGCGATGGGCCGCGCTGACGTCCACCTCGCCCACCGAGTGGTCTGCACCTGTGCGATGGGTGTTGGCGGCGGTTGCATGGTTGACCGGGCTGATGTTGGCGTGGTCCGTATGGTGGCTCATCGGATTACCGACGCGGGCGGCGTTGCAGAAGGATCTCGGCATCGAGGAGGCGACGCTGGCACGAACCGATGAGGCCGCAGGACAACTGCCCGTGCTGGCGGAGTCGCTCCGGAGGGCGCACGCGGACGACGTTGCCTGGCGGCGCTTGCTGCCGCGCGCGGACGGACCATCGGGCGCTTCGTTGTCGTCCGGCCAGCCTTGGGGCGGTGCTGCACCCCGGATGGAGGAACCGCATCACGAGCCGTCGAGCACGTGGCGCGCGGACCTCGAGCAACAGGTGGCACGAAGCGGGCTGATATTGGAGACGGCGCGGCCGGGCGCCTCGGTGGCGTCCGAACACGCCAGCCGCGAAGACGGTATTGAAATCGAGCGGGCGGAAATGCGCGTTCGCGGCGCGGTAGCGGACCTGCTCGCCTGGCTCGCCGAAGTGGACCGAATGCCGCGTCATCTAGAAGTCGAACGGTTTTCGTTGCAGGGCCCTTCGCGGGAAACCGCCGGGGCGACGGATGCGCAGGCCGTGCTGACCGTGACCGTTGCCGCCTTTCTCTGGCGCAAGCCCTCGGACCTCGCTGTGCGTGCCGCCTCGCAAGCCGTTCCCGCAATGCCCGCACTGCTGCCGCCGTGGGCGCTACCCGCAGACATGGTCGACGTATTCCGAACGCCGCTGACGCGCCGGCCGGCGCGCGGCGCCGTGACGATGGCGGCGTCCAGCCAGGCGCCATCGATCGAGAAGGCGCCGCTGGTGGGGTCGATGCGAGCGGGTTCGCGTTACGTGATGCTTCGGCGCGGCGCCACCGGACTGGAGGCGACCTGGCGCGAAGCGCCCAGGGATCAACGGCGGACGAAAACGGCGGATGCCGACACCGTGGACGTCACGCTGCACGGCGCTCCGGCGGGCGACGCGCTCCGGACTTTCGCTCAGCTCACCGGGCGCAGCGTGGCGCTCGGGGAGCCCGTGCAGGGGAGTCTCGACATGGATTTGCACGGGGTGACGGCCGAGACAGCCTTCGACGTTATGATTCGCAGCGCCGGGCTGGGGGTGCGGCAGGTCGGTGGCGTGGACTGGATTGCACCGCGCGCGCAGTTGCTGGCCGACGAGCAGACGCAACTCGAGGCCGAGGCCAAGCGGGAGGCGCTGCTGCCGCTCGCGAGTCGTCGCTTCACGCTCAACTATCCGCGCGCGCAGGCCCTGCGGGAGATCATCATGGGAGAGAAGGATGCCAAGGGGCGGCGGCTTTTATCGGCACGAGGCAGCTTGATTGCCGATCCGCGCACCAACCAGCTGTTCGTCACGGATGTGCCCGAGAAGCTCGAAGCGCTGGCCTCGTTCATCGCGCGCATCGACGTGCCGGTGCGCCAGGTTCTCATCGAAGCGCGCATCGTCGAAGTCGACGATCGATTCAGCGATTCGCTCGGCGTGCGGCTCGCGGGATACAGTGGGGCGCCGGGGAACGGCGGTGGCGCCGGTGGCGGCGGCAGTGGCGATTCGTCGGATCGTGGCGGCCGAGGGGGGGCCGGCGAGCCGCGAGGTGCCGAAAAGCCCGAGGGCACGCGTGGCGTCGGAGGCAAGCCACGCGGCAGTTCGCTCGACATCGGCTTGCCGGCCGCCGCGCTGGCGGGCGCCGTACCGCCGAGCCTGGCCATCACCCTGTTCGGCCGCTCTGCCACGCGGTTCCTGCAACTCGAGCTCTCCGCTCTGGAGACGAGCGGACGCGGACGCGTGATTTCCCGACCTCGCGTGGTGACGGCGGATAAGATCCAGGCCGTCATCGAGCAGGGTACGGAATTGCCTTATGTGATGCGCGAGGGCCGGCGCAGCCTGCCGTCGGTGCGCTTCAGAAAGGCGACGTTGCGGCTGGAAGTCACGCCGCTGATCACCCCCGACGGTCGCGTAATTCTCGACGTCGACGTGCGCAAGGACAGTGTTGGACAGGAGGTCGTCGGTGGGTTTGCCATCGATACGCGGCAGGTCAAGACGCAGGTACAGGTCGAGAATGGGGGAACGGTCGCCATCGGCGGGATATATCAGGAGGAGCAGCGCGATTCCCGGGCGGGCGTGCCGTGGATTGGAGAGGTGCCAGTGCTCGGCGCCCTGTTTCGAAACCGCACGGAGGAAAACCGACGCACCGAACTGCTGGTATTCCTGACGCCGAGTGTGGTGCCCGAGGGCGGTGCCCTACCCGCGGACGCGCCGCCCCTCGTGGAAGCGCTGCCTGAACTGCCGGCCGTACCGGAGGCGGTGCCGCCCGAGACTGCCCCGTCGCCCGCGTCAACGGTATGGGCGCCGCCGCTGGCGCCAAGGGGCGACCTACCTTCCGGCCATCCCAGGCTGACCGAGGGGATGCCCGAGGCGACGCGTTCCGCACGCCGGAGGGATATCCCGGTATCATCAGGGATTGGAACCCAAATATCAGCGATTTATGCTGGAAAACGTAATACTTGTCGGACTGATGGGGGCGGGCAAGACCACGGTTGGACGCGCAGTGGCACGACGTCTCGGACGGCAGTTCTATGACTCCGACCACGAGATCGAAGCGCGCACAGGCGTGCGCATTCCGGTCATCTTCGAGCACGAGGGCGAAGACGGTTTCCGTCAGCGCGAAGCCCAGACCATCGACGAACTCACCCAGCGCAGCGGCATCGTCCTCGCCACCGGCGGCGGCGCCGTGCTGCGCGCCGAGAACCGCGAACGCATCAAGTCGCGCGGCACTGTCGTCTATCTCCGGGCCAATCCGCATGACCTGTGGCTGCGCACGCGCCGGGACAAGAATCGGCCGTTGCTGCAAACGGCGGATCCGCGCGCGCGTCTCGAACAACTGTTTCAGGAGCGCGACGCGCTGTATCGCGAGTGCGCGACCTTCGTGATTGAAACGGGGCGGCCGAGTGTGAATGCGCTCGTCAACATGGTGCTGATGCAACTCGAAGTCGCGGGCATCGTGCCGAGCACATCCGGCGCCGTGCCGGGCGTGCCCGACAGCGCACTCGCCGAAGCGGCTCCGACCGTGGCACGGGGGCAGGATGTCCCGCGTGAGGGTGGCAGACTGATATCGTCAAACAGCGCCTCAATTAGCGTGCCGAATAGCGCGCCAAATCGCTGGCCAAACCATCGGCCAAATAGCGACGACCCGGAGTCGGCAGCGTCCGTCCCGCCGGCCCATGATGCCCCGTGATACCCGTGATACCCGTGACACCTTTTCTCGCTGATATCGGCCGGTCGATATCGCGAATACGACAACAAGCGGCATGATTACCCTCAAACTCGATCTGGGCGAGCGCGCCTATCCCATCCACATCGGCACCGATCTGCTGACGCAGGACGCGCTGTTCGCGCCGCACGTGCGCGGCACGCATGCGGTCATCGTCACGAACACGACCGTCGCACCGCTGTATGCGGAGCGGGTGGCCGCCACGCTGCAGCGGTTGGGCAAACGCGTCGTCACTGCGGTGTTGCCCGATGGCGAGGCGCACAAGAACTGGCAGACGCTCAATCTGGTGTTCGACGAATTGCTCGGTGCCCAGGCTGACCGCAAGACGACGCTGATTGCCCTGGGCGGCGGCGTCGTCGGTGACATGACCGGCTTCGCGGCGGCCTGCTACATGCGCGGTGTGCCGTTCGTGCAGGTGCCCACGACGCTGCTCGCGCAAGTCGACTCGTCGGTTGGCGGCAAGACAGGCATCAACCATCCGATGGGCAAGAACATGATCGGCGCTTTCTGGCAGCCGAGCGCCGTGCTGGCCGACATCGGCACGCTCGCCACGCTGCCCGAGCGCGAACTCGCGGCGGGCCTGGCCGAGGTGATCAAGCACGGCGCGATTGCGGACGAGAAGTTCTTCGATTGGATCGAGGCGAACATCGACGCGCTCAACGCGCGCGATACGGCGGCGCTCTCATACGCGGTGCAGCGTTCCTGCGAGATCAAGGCGCAGGTCGTGGCCAGCGACGAGCGCGAACAGGGCCTGCGCGCCACGCTGAATTTCGGGCATACCTTCGGCCATGCCATCGAGGCAGGGCTCGGCTACGGCGAGTGGCTGCACGGTGAGGCTGTCGGCTGCGGCATGGTGATGGCGACCGACCTGTCCGCGCGCCTCGGGTTCATCGACGAAGGCCTCGTGCCGCGCATCAAGGCACTGGTCGCGGCGGCCCGGCTGCCGGTCGTCGGGCCGGATCTCGGCGAAGACCGCTACGTCGATCTGATGCGTGTGGACAAAAAGGCCGAAGGCGGCGACATCCGCTTCGTGCTGCTCAACCGCCTGGGGGGCGCGTTCATGACAAGCGTTCCCGACGCCGATTTGCGCGCTACGCTGCGCGCCAACGTGTAAGGAAGGAGGCGGGCGATGATCGATTACGAAGCGTCGCTTGCCCCCTACGCGGCGCGCTCTGCGGCTTCGCGCGGGCGGCGCTTCGCCGAGCCTGCGCCGGCGACGCGCACCGAATTCCAGCGTGATCGCGATCGCA
The DNA here is from genome assembly GCF_002216225.1 of Pandoraea sp. CB10b_02. Classification (NCBI taxonomy): domain Bacteria; kingdom Pseudomonadati; phylum Pseudomonadota; class Betaproteobacteria; order Burkholderiales; family Burkholderiaceae; genus Pandoraea; species Pandoraea sp. CB10b_02. Next base: position 159,420 of record NZ_NJGW02000010.1, on the reverse strand, counting down.
TTATTCATTCAACTGCATTCCGTCGGCTGGAATACAAGACCCAGGTCTTCGTGAATCACGAAGGGGATCTGTTTCGCACGCGTCTCACGCATAGCCTCGAAGTCGCGCAGATCGGCCGCTCGATCGCCCGCAATCTCCGTGTGAACGAAGACCTCGTCGAGGCGATCGCGCTGGCCCACGATCTCGGGCACACGCCCTTCGGCCATGCGGGACAGGACGCGCTCAACGCCAGCATGCGCGAGTACGGCGGCTTCGAGCACAACCTGCAGAGTCTCGTCGTCGTAGACGAATTGGAGGAGCACTACGGCGGCTTCAACGGCTTGAACCTGTGCTTCGAGACACGCGAGGGCATTCTCAAGCACTGTTCGCGCGCTAATGCGCGGGCGTTGGGCGAATTGGGTGAGCGCTTTCTCAAGGGGCGCCAACCCGGCATCGAGGCCCAGATCGCCAATCTGGCCGACGAAATCGCCTACAACAACCACGATATCGACGACGGCGTGCGCTCGGGGCTGCTGACGCTCGAACAACTCGACGACGTCCCACTCTGGAAACGCTATTGTGCCGAAGCGCGGCTGGAGTGGCCGGCGATCTCTGGCCGCCGTCTGGTACACGAGACGACGCGCCGGATCATCAATGCGCTGATCGTCGATTTGATTGCCACTACGCGGCGTCGCGTGGCGGACGCTTCGCCCGCCTCGATGGAAGAGGTCCGCGACGCCGGCCCGCTGGTCGCTTTCAGCGACGAAATGCGCGAGCACGCCGGCCAGCTCAAGCGGTTCCTGTTCGAGAACCTTTATCGGCACTACCTCGTGATGCGCATGGCGGCCAAGGCGCAACGCATCGTTCAGGAACTGTTCGACGCGTTTCTCACGGATCCGCGCCTGCTGCCGCCGAATTACCGCACGGAGAATGCGGCCGATCAACCGCGTTGGATCGCACACTACATCGCGGGGATGACGGATCGCTACGCGATCAAGGAATACAGCCGGCTATTTACCATTGCGCCAACGCTCTGATCGCACTGCGACCGCGTCGACCGTCCGTTGGCCTCCTGTTGCCCGCCCGTCGGCCCTCGGTCGACCATAAGGCGCCCGAGAGGGGAAGCCCGCGAGCCACAGGTGGACTTGGAAGACGAACGAGCGAACGAACGAACGAGCGAACGAAATAGCGAAACAGCCGGCGGGTTTGCCGGCTGTTTCGTTTGAGGCGGGGCGTCGGTAGCGCGGGTCCCGGCGTCCGCAGGTTTTTGACCTTTGCAGCGCACGCCCCCACGCTGCCATGCGGCGAGGCACATCGGGGTGCTCGGGAGCCTAGCTGCGACCGGCGATGAAGCCGAGCACCAGCGCGACGGCCGCAACAGTCCCGAGGGCTTGCCATGGGCGCTCGTGTACGTAGCCGTCGGCCTCGTCCCACACTTCGCCCGCTCGCCGACGCAAATTCGCGCGCGCATCGCCGAAGTCGCTGCGAGCCTGCCGCAGCTTGTCGCCGATTTCGTTGCGCAGCGCTTCGATGTCCGACGCCGATTTCGCGTTGGCGAGGGCGTGTTCGAGATCGTCGAGAAGGTCGCGCACGCGAGACGACACATCGCCGCCGGCGAGCCGTGCGGCACGCGCGGTGCGGCGGCCGGCGTAGCGCGCGTCCTCCAGGCTGCTGTTCAGTGCAGTTTCCGCTTTCGAGGCAATTCCCATTTTCAGACTCCCAAGAAGAGGTATTGAAATACGACGTTCGCGTATCCGGAGACGGGAGCGGACGCCGGTGGAACCCTGAGGCGAGCGACCATTATGACGCGCCGGTTCTAGCTCGGGGGCATCTTCAGAGACAGTTCGCAAAAATGGAAAGTTGCAGCGCGATGGCCGAAGATAACGTCAGAACGGGCTGACAGTGCGAGAGCGCCGCCAAAAATGCGAAAACGCCGCATATGGCGGCGTTTTCTCGTTCATCCGATGCGACTTCGGCGGCGTCGGGACAATACGCGGGCGGCTTAGAAGCGATAGCCCAGCGACAGGAACGTCACGACGGGGTTCAACTTGACCTTGGCCTCGCTGGTGGTCGTGATCGGGCCGCGCGTAGTGGTCAGCTTGGCCGTGGTGCTCACCGGGATGTACGACACGGAGAAAGCGAGTGTCCAGTGCTTGTCCATGTTGTAGTTGATACCCGCGTTGAACACAGGCGCCCACGAGTTGGTCAGCGAGGCCGTGGTGTTGCCTCCCGGCGCGCCGGTCAGCGCGGCACTGGCCAGGTTTTGGAAGCCCGGCGTGAGCTCGATGTTCGAGTAGAAGAAGTAGCTCGCCCCGATACCCACGAACGGACGCCACGTATCGTTGGCCTGGCCGAAGTAGTATTTCAGCAGCAGTGCCGGGCTCCACTGCTTGGCCGAGGCGAGCGATCCGCCGCCCGGCAGTGCCAGCGCTCCCTTACCATAGAGACGGAACTTCGGCGGAAGGCCGACGACCGCCTCGACAGCGATGTTGTCGGTAAAGAAGTGGGCGAAGGTCAGGCCCGGCGTGTCGGCGTCATCCACGTCCGCGCCTGTGTTGCCGAGGCGGCTGTTCAATGCATTGGCGAGACCCGGCACGTTCGAGCCGGTTACATGCAGCGGGTCGCTCGAAACCTGGGGCGAGAGGTGGAACCAGCCAAGGTTGATAACGTTATCGCCGGCTTGTTGCGCGAAGGCGGCCCCCGATGCCGTCAGCATGGCCGCGGCAGCAATCGTCAGATGTTTCAACTTCATCGATTCGTCTCCTGCTCAAGATTCTTTATTGTCGAGAATTTCGTTAAATGAAATTCAGGGCCATTATGCCGACGGTGCAAAGGCCGGGGTAGCAAGAGTCTGGAGGCTGCGCTCTAAAGGTGTTGTATCCACGCATCGACTCATGGAATGCCCTTAGGAAAAAGCGCTGGACGAAAGAAAGGCGTGCCCGTATATGTCAGGCACGCTTTCGGAATTCACTGCGGAGTCCGACATGCCGGACGCAATACGCGTCCCGCACGCTGGGTCTAGAACTTGTAGCCGAGCGAGACGAACGTCACAATCGGATTGAGCTTGATTTCGGCATCGGACGAGGACAGCACCGTACCGTCCTGTGCCTTGATCTTGATGTTCGCCGTCGTCTTGAGCGGCAGGTACGAGACCGATGCGCTGGCGACCCAGTGCTTGTCGAAGGCATAAGAAAAGCCGGCATTGAAAACCGGCTGCCACGACGCGGACGATTTGGCTTCCACGCTCGTCGGGCCGTTATGCCCCGAAGTGAAAGCGAGCACGCTGCCGAAATTCTGATTCAGCGCCGATTCGAAATTCGGATTGAGATTCACGTTGGTAAAGAACGTGTAGCTCACGCCGACGCCGAGAAACGGGCGCCACGTCGAGTTGGCCTGTCCGAAGTAATACTGAAACACGAGCGCCGGGCTCCATTGGCGCACGCTCTGCACGATCGGATTGTTTTGCGCGGCGCCCAGATCGATGCTGGTCAGCGCACCGGCCACGCCCGGCGGCGCGATGACGCCCTGTCCGTTAAGCTTGAACTTCGCGGGCACGCCGGCCACCGTCTGAACGGCGATGTTGTCGGTGAGAAAGTGCGTGATGACCAGCCCGAGCGTGTCGGCGTTGCTGACCTTGGCGCCGCTGCCCGGGGACGTGAAGCTCGAGGGCACGAGCGCCGGCGTGATGCCCTGCTGGGTCACGTTCGTGGTCATGGGTTTGCTGGAATCCTGAGGGGCGATGTGGAACCACCCCAAGTTGATGACGTTGTCTCCAGCTTGTTGAGCGAAGGCGCCGGCGGACGCCAGGGAAATGCCGAATCCGAGCGCGCACAAACGCGCCGCGGACCGATAGGCCCGAGTTGTCATTTGTCTATCCTCCCAAGATTATTTATTTATTTTTCGATGCATTATGCGCTTGGGATTTCGCAGTGCAATCGTCGAATCTAGAGTTTTTGTACGAATCGAAAGGATTTCGCTAGATATCAGTATTTAAAGGGTTTTTGAGCAGTCAAAGTCCCTCGAATATCGTGATATCGAGTTTTAAAGCATTACATTTGAATCCGCATGGCCCGATTACCGCGACTTTTCATTCCGCGCCAACCGCAGCACGTAATTCTGCGCGGCAATAACCGGCAGGCGATCTTCGTGGACGACGAGGATCGGCGCGTATTTCACGACCGCCTGCGCGACGCCGCACGCACGCACGGCCTGGCAATCCACGCGTGGTGCATGATGCCGAACCACCTGCACCTGGTCGCCACGCCCGCCGACGAGCGCAGCCTGCCCGCAACCCTGCAGGCGGTGGGGCGCTACTACGTGCTGTATTTCAACCGGCGCCACCAACGCACGGGCACGCTCTGGGAGGGCCGCTACCGCGCCACCGTGATCGAAGCCGAGCACTATCTGCTGCTCGCCAGTCGTTACGTCGAGCTCAATCCGGTACGGGCGGGCCTCACCGATGCGCCGGGCAACTATGTGTGGTCGAGCTACAACCATCACGTGGGCCTCACGGTCGACAGCCTGGTCACCGACCACGCCCTGTACTGGGCCCTGGGGAATACGCCGTTCGAGCGTCAACGCGCCTACGCGGAAGGATTCTCCATCCCGCTGCCGGCGCACGAAGTCGACGCATTGCGTACAGCCACGCAGAAGGGCTGGCTGCTCGGCGGGCCCGAATATCAGGCCCGCATGTCGCTCGCCGCCAACCGTCGTGTGAGCCCGCTCACGCGCGGGCGCCCCCGCAAACTGGCCGCCGGCGCCGCCTGATCGCCCCTGCGGCAGGCCGTCCCCGGTCTGCCGTCCTTTCGCCAAACGCTTGAAAACACGAAATTTTTCGATCGTCGGGGCCTGTGTCTCATTAATCTGACCCCAATAAAAACAAGCCTCCTTTTGGTGCGGTTTTTAAATCGCATCCGACCCTAATAAAATATTTTGTCATTGTGAAATTCCTGGCGTATATTCCAACTTCGGCCGATTGGTGCGATGCGCAAAACCGTGCGCGCTGAGTCGGCCCCCTGTGGCAACGCCCGAGAAAGACCTTCGACGTGCGCGAATCCGCAGCTCTGGCCGGCCCGGCCAACCCCACTTAACCCGGTCGACCGCGACGAGCATGCGCGCGGCGACCTCGCCAAGAGACGGTGTAACTCGTGGAAAAGAAACAGCAACCGATTGCGACGGCAGCAGCGCTGCCGGGTGAGGCGTACTCGGCGCCGGACGCACAGGGCATGTACGACCCGGCCAACGAACACGATGCCTGCGGCGTCGGCTTCGTGGCTCACATCAAGGGCGTGAAGAGCCACGCCATCGTCGAGCAGGGTCTGAAGATTCTCGAAAACCTCGACCACCGGGGCGCCGTCGGCGCCGATCCGCTGATGGGCGACGGCGCGGGCATCCTGCTGCAGATTCCCGATCAGTTTTTCCGCGAAGAGATGGCCAAGCAGGGCGTGACGTTGCCGCCGGCTGGCGAATACGGCGTCGGCATGATCTTCCTGCCGAAGGAACACGCGTCGCGCCTGGCCTGCGAGCAGGAACTCGAGCGCACCGTGAAGGCGGAAGGTCAGGTCGTGCTGGGCTGGCGCGACGTCGCGATCGATCGCGACATGCCGATGTCGCCGGCCGTGAAGGCCACCGAGCCGGTGATCCGTCAGATCTTCATCGGCCGCGGCCAGGACATCATGGTGACGGACGCGCTCGAGCGCAAGCTGTACGTCATCCGCAAGACCGCCAGCCACCGCATCCAGGCGCTCAAGCTCAAGCACGGCAAGGAATACTTCGTGCCGTCGATGTCGGCGCGCACCATCGTCTACAAGGGCCTGCTGCTGTGCGATCAGGTCGGCCGCTATTACCGCGACCTTGCCGATCCGCGCACCGTCTCGGCGCTCGCCCTCGTCCACCAGCGTTTCTCCACGAACACGTTCCCGGCCTGGGAATTGGCGCACCCGTATCGCATGGTCGCGCACAACGGTGAAATCAACACCGTGAAGGGCAACGTGAACTGGATCAACGCCCGCACGGGCGCGATCTCGTCGGCCGTGCTCGGCAACGATCTGCAGAAGCTGTGGCCGCTGATCTACCCGGGCCAGTCGGACACCGCGTCGTTCGACAACTGCCTCGAAATGCTGACGATGGCCGGCTACCCGCTCGCCCACGCCGTGATGATGATGATCCCCGAAGCCTGGGAGCAGCACACGCTGATGGACGAGAACCGCCGTGCGTTCTACGAGTACCACGCCGCGATGATGGAGCCGTGGGACGGCCCGGCGGCCATCGCCTTCACCGACGGCCGCCAGATCGGCGCCACGCTTGATCGCAACGGCCTGCGTCCGGCGCGCTATCTGATCACCGACGACGACATGGTCATCATGGCCTCGGAGTCGGGCGTGCTCCCGATTCCCGAGTCCAAGATCGTCAAGAAGTGGCGCCTGCAGCCGGGCAAGATGTTCCTGATCGACATGGAGCAGGGCCGCATCATCGACGACAAGGAGCTCAAGGACAACCTGGCCAACGCCAAGCCGTACAAGAGCTGGATCGACGCCGTGCGCATCAAGCTCGACGAGATCGAACCGAAGGTCGAGGAGGCCGGCGTGCACCACGACACGGCCACGCCGCTGCTCGACCTGCAGCAGGCGTTCGGTTACACGCAGGAAGAAGTGAAGCTGCTGATGACGCCGATGGCGATCAACGGCGAAGAGGCCGTGGGCTCGATGGGCAACGACAGCCCGCTCGCGGTCATGAGCAACAAGAACAAGACGCTCTATCACTACTTCCGCCAGCTTTTCGCACAGGTGACGAACCCGCCGATCGACCCGATCCGCGAGAACATGGTGATGTCGCTCGTGTCGTTCATCGGCCCGAAGCCGAACCTGCTCGACACGAACAACATCAACCCGCCGATGCGTCTCGAGGTGTCGCAGCCGGTGCTGGACTTCAAGGAAATCTCGAAGATCCGCCACATCGACAAGTACACCGGCGGCAAATTCCGCTCCTACGAGCTCAACATCTGCTACCCGGTCGCATGGGGCAAGGAAGGCATCGAAGCGCGCCTCGCCTCGCTGTGCGCGGAAGCCGTGGACGCCGTGAAGTCGGGCTACAACATCCTCATCGTCTCGGACCGTCTGACCAATCGCGAGCAGGTGGCGATCCCGGCGCTGCTTGCCACGTCGGCCGTGCACCAGCATCTGGTCGCGCAGGGCCTGCGCACCAGCACCGGTCTCGTGGTCGAGACGGGTTCGGCGCGCGAGGTGCATCACTTCGCGCTGCTCGCCGGCTACGGTGCGGAAGCCGTTCACCCGTACCTCGCGATGGAAACGCTCGCACAGATCGCCCGCAAGCAAGGCGGCGACCTGACGCCGGAAAAGGCGATCAAGCACTTCGTCAAGGCGATCGGCAAGGGCCTGCACAAGGTCATGTCGAAGATGGGCATCTCGACGTACATGTCGTACACGGGCGCGCAGATCTTCGAGGCCATCGGCCTGTCGCAGGAACTCGTGCAGAAGTACTTCCAGGGCACGGCGTCGAACGTCGGCGGCATCGGCATCTTCGAAGTGGCCGAAGAAGCGGTGCGTCTGCATCGCGATGCTTTCGGCGAGAACCCGGTGCTCGCCAACATGCTCGACGCCGGCGGCGAATACGCGTACCGCATCCGTGGCGAAGACCACATGTGGACGCCGGACGCCATCGCCAAGCTCCAGCACTCGACCCGTTCGAATTCGTACCAGACGTACAAGGAATACGCGAATCTCATCAACGACCAGAGCAAGCGGCACATGACGCTGCGCGGTCTGTTCGAGTTCCGCGTCGATCCGCAGCGCGCGATCCCGCTCGATCAGGTCGAGCCGGCCAAGGAAATCGTGAAGCGCTTCGCCACCGGCGCCATGTCGCTCGGCTCGATCTCGACCGAAGCGCACGCCACGCTGGCTGTCGCGATGAACCGTATCGGCGGCAAGTCGAACACCGGTGAGGGCGGTGAAGATCCGCGCCGCTATCGTAACGAACTGAAGGGCATTCCGATCAAGAAGGGCGAGTCGCTCGCGTCGATCGTGGGTCGCGACGTCATCGAGACCGACATCGAACTGCAGGACGGCGATTCGCTGCGCTCGAAGATCAAGCAGGTGGCCTCGGGCCGCTTCGGCGTGACAGCCGACTATCTGGTGTCGGCCGACCAGATCCAGATCAAGATGGCGCAGGGCGCGAAGCCGGGCGAAGGCGGTCAGCTGCCGGGCCACAAGGTGACCGAGTACATCGGCAAGCTGCGCTATTCGGTGCCGGGCGTCGGCCTGATCTCGCCGCCGCCGCACCATGACATCTACTCGATCGAAGACCTGGCGCAGCTCATTCACGATCTGAAGAACGTGAACGCGTCGTCGTCGATCTCGGTGAAACTCGTCTCGGAAGTGGGGGTGGGCACGGTTGCCGCCGGCGTCGCTAAGGCCAAGGCCGATCACGTGGTGATCGCCGGTCACGACGGCGGTACGGGCGCCTCGCCGCTCTCGTCGGTGAAGTACGCCGGCACGCCGTGGGAACTGGGGCTGGCCGAAACGCAGCAGACGCTGGTGCTCAACCGTCTGCGCGGCCGTATCCGCGTGCAGGCCGACGGTCAGATGAAGACCGGCCGCGACGTGGTGATCGGCGCGCTGCTCGGCGCCGACGAATTCGGGTTCGCCACCGCGCCGCTCGTTGTCGAGGGCTGCATCATGATGCGCAAGTGCCATCTGAACACCTGCCCGGTGGGCGTGGCGACGCAAGATCCGGTACTGCGCAGGAAATTCCAGGGCAAGCCGGAGCATGTCGTCAACTATTTCTTCTTCGTGGCCGAGGAAGTGCGCGAAATCATGGCGCAACTGGGCATCGCGAAGTTCGACGACCTGATCGGCCGCGCGGACCTGCTCAACACCAAGGCGGGCGTTGAGCACTGGAAGGCGAAGGGGCTCGACTTCTCGCGCATCTTCCATCTGCCGCAAGTGGAAGCCGAAGTGCCGCGCCTGCATGTCGAGTCGCAAGACCACGGCCTGGCCGGCGCGCTCGATCACGCGCTGATCGAGAAGGCGATGCCGGCGCTGGAGAAGGGCGAGCATGTGTCGTTCATCCAGCCCGTGCGCAACCGTAACCGCACGGTCGGCGCCATGCTCTCGGGCGAAGTGGCCAAGCGCTACGGTCACGAGGGTCTGCCCGACGACACGATCCACGTGCAACTCAAGGGCACGGCGGGCCAGAGCTTCGGCGCATTCCTCGCGCGCGGCATCACGCTGGACCTCGTCGGCGACGGCAACGACTACGTGGGCAAGGGCCTGTCGGGTGGCCGCATCATCGTGCGTCCGACCAACGACTTCCGCGGCAACGCCGAGGACAACATCATCGTGGGCAACACGGTGATGATCGGCGCGATCGAAGGCGAGGCGTTCTTCAACGGCGTGGCCGGCGAACGCTTCTGCGTGCGCAACTCGGGCGCCACGGCTGTCGTGGAAGGCACGGGCGATCACGGTTGCGAATACATGACCGGCGGTACGGTGGTCGTGCTCGGCGAGACCGGCCGCAACTTCGCCGCCGGCATGTCGGGAGGTGTGGCCTACGTGTACGACGCCGACGGCACGTTCGCCGCCAAGTGCAACACGGCCATGGTCGCGCTCGATCCGGTGCTGCCGCACGGTGAGCAGGAGCGCACGGTGAGCCCGGGATTGTGGCATCGCGGCCAGACGGACGAAGCGCAGTTGCGCGAGCTGATCGAGCGCCACTTCCAGTACACCGGTTCGACGCGCGCCAAGGCGCTGCTCGAAGACTGGGACGGCGCGCGCCGCAAGTTCGTGAAGGTGTTCCCGAACGAATACAAGCGCGCCCTGGGCGACATGGCGAAGGCTAACGACAAGCAAGCACTGGCGGCCTGACGCCGTTTGCGCGGCACAGCCGTGGGGCAAGGACCCCGCGGCGTGCCGCGCGCGGACGAGGCACGGTAACCACAAAACTTTCCGACTGAAGAAACATGGGCAAGGTCACAGGTTTTCTCGAATTCGAGCGCCAGAGCGAGTCTTACGAAGCACCGCTGGCACGCGTGAAGCACTACAAGGAGTTCGTGCTCGCGCTCTCCGACGAGCAGGCGAAGGTGCAGGGGGCGCGCTGCATGGACTGCGGCATTCCGTTCTGCAACAACGGCTGCCCGGTCAACAACATCATTCCCGATTTCAACGACCTGGTGTATCGCCAGGACTGGAAATCGGCGATCTCGGTGCTGCACTCGACCAACAACTTCCCCGAGTTCACGGGCCGCATCTGTCCGGCGCCGTGCGAGGCCGCCTGCACGCTGAACATCAACAGCGACGCGGTGGGCATCAAGTCGATCGAACACGCGATCATCGACAAGGCGTGGAGCGAAGGCTGGGTCGAGCCGCAACCGGCGAAACACAAGACCGGCAAGACGGTCGCCGTGGTCGGCTCCGGCCCTGCCGGGCTCGCGGTCGCGCAGCAACTCGCGCGCGCCGGTCACGACGTGACCGTGTTCGAGAAGAACGATCGCGTGGGCGGCCTGCTGCGCTACGGCATCCCCGACTTCAAGCTCGAGAAGTGGCTGATCGATCGCCGCATGCGTCAGATGGAAGCCGAGGGTGTGACCTTCCGCACCGGCGTGTACGTCGGCAAGGACGCGCCGGACGCGCACATCAACAATTTCTCCAAAGAGACGATCTCGCCGGAGCAGTTGCAGGCGCAGTTCGACGCGGTGGTCATTGCCGGCGGCGCCGAGCAGCCGCGCGATCTCCCGGTGCCGGGGCGCGAGCTCGATGGCATTCACTTCGCGATGGAGTTCCTGCCGCAGCAGAACAAGGTCAACGCGGGCGACAAGCTGGCCAAGCAGTTGACGGCGACGGGCAAGCACGTGATCGTGATCGGCGGCGGCGACACCGGCTCGGACTGCGTGGGGACGTCGAACCGCCACGGCGCGAAGCGCATCACCCAGTTCGAGCTGCTCCCGCAGCCGCCCGAACAGGAGAACAAGCCGCTGGTGTGGCCGTACTGGCCGACCAAGCTGCGCACGTCGTCGAGCCACGAGGAAGGTTGCGAGCGCGACTGGTCGGTCGCCACCAAGCGCTTCGAAGGCAAGAACGGCAAGGTCGAAAAGCTCATCGCCGTGCGTCTCGAATGGAAGGACGGCAAGATGCAGGAAATCGCCGGCTCGGAGTTCGAGCTCAAGGCCGATCTGGTGCTGCTCGCGATGGGTTTCGTCTCGCCGGTGCAGACCGTGCTCGACGCGTTCGGCGTGGACAAGGATGCGCGCGGCAACGTGCGTGCGTCGACCGAAGGCGAGCGCGCCTACGCGACGAATTTGCCGAAGGTGTTCGCGGCCGGCGACGTGCGTCGCGGTCAGTCGCTCGTGGTGTGGGCAATTCGCGAAGGCCGCCAGTGCGCGCGTGCCGTCGACGAATTCCTGATGGGGCACTCGGAGCTGCCGCGCTGAGCGCCATCGGTCTTGCCGTGCGCCCGTGCCGAGCGCACACGGTTACACCTGACGAAACCTCGTGAATACGAGATGGGCAGAGGTTGAGAGGAGGAGGCGCGGGGGTAGGCCGCCGCGCCACTGTGAAGAAACCGTCCGGACGGCAACGTCCGGGCGGTTTTTTCTTGCCCGCGCGGGCGTGGCGGAAGAGGGGCCGACGAGTCGCCAAATGATCGAAAATGCCTAGACATAGGACGTCATACATTCAAGCGTCGATTGCCTTTTCGGTATGCGGCAGAACGCTCCCAATATGTGCAAGTTTCAGCGGTGTCAAGGGAATCGACGGAATTCGGAATCGAGCGAGAAACCTTAGGGATTATCCGTAAACACCGTTTTCAGCCATTGTCATCGTACATCATCTGACGTAGGATGCCTCTCCATGCGAGCCCGGGCCCGCAACAGAATAAATTACGGAGAGAGACACCCATCATGGCACTGAAGATCAAAGGCCTGCGCTGGTGGATGATCGGGCTGCTGACGCTCGGCACGGTCATGAACTACCTCGCGCGCAGCTCGCTTGCGGTCGCCGCCCCCACGGTAATGAAAGATCTCCACATTACCACTCAGCAGTACGGCTGGATCACCGGCGCCTTTCTCGTCCTGTATCCGATCGGTGCGCCGCTCACCGGCTACCTGATGGACCGCATCGGGCTGCGTCTGGGCTTCCTGTTGTGCGGCGTTACGTGGTCGGTCGTGTGCATGCTGCACGGCCTGGCCGACGGCTGGATCGGCCTGTTCGTGCTGCGCGGGCTGCTGGGGCTGGCCGAAGCGTCGTTCATTCCCGCCGGCATGCGCGCCGCCGCGTTCTGGTTTCCGACGAAGGAGCGCGCCCTGGCGGCAGGCATCTTCAACATCGGCACGTCGGTTGGCGCGATTCTCGCGCCGCCGCTGATCGCGTGGTCGATCATGCGCTACAACTGGGAGACGGCGTTCGTGATCGCAGGCGGCATGGGCCTCGTGTGGGGCGTGCTGTGGCTCGTCTTCTACCGTCACCCGACCGATCACCCGTCGCTCACGCAGGCCGAGTCGGACTATATCAACGAAGGCCGCGCGGTCGACGCCGCAGCCGACGCCCGCAAGCCCAGCCCGCTTTCCATCCTGCGCCAGCGCAACTTCTGGGGCATCGCGCTGCCGCGCTTGTTCGCCGATCCGGTGTGGGGCACGATCGTCTTCTGGATGCCGCTGTATCTCAATCAGGCGCGCGGCTTCGATCTGAAGACGATCGCCGCGACCGCGTGGCTGCCGTTCGTGGCGGCGGACGTCGGCTGTCTGATGGGCGGCACGATCTCCCTGTGGCTGAACAAGCACTTCAACATCACCATCTTCAACGGCAAGCGCGTGGTATTCACGATCGGCGCGATCATCATGACGGCGATGTGCGGCGTGGGCTTCGTGAAGGACCCGATGATGGCGATCTTCCTGCTGTGTCTCGGCGGCTTCGCGCATCAGACGCTCTCGATCACGGTGATCTCGATGTCGGCCGACCTGTTCGCGCGCAACGAAGTGGCAACGGCCACGGGGCTGGCGAGCCTGTCCGCCGGCATCGGCAACCTGCTCTTCACGCTGGTGATCGGCACGTTCGTGACGGCACTCGGCTATGCGCCGTTCTTCGTGGCGCTGGGACTGGGCGACCTGATCGGCGCGGTGATTCTGTGGACGGTGGTCAAGCCGGTCAAGCCAGTCATTCCGGGCACGGTCGCGCCACAGTCGGGCGCGCGGGGCGACGCGCATGCGGCCCAGGCCCCGTATCAGGCGCATCAGGCCCATTAGACACATCAGGCCCATCAGGCCCCCCCGCACGGCGGCCGGCGCCTGACCCGGCGTAGGAACCATGAGGCGACGCGCTCGCGGCGAGCGGCGCGGCGTCGGTGTGAGAGTGGCGATGCACCGCGGCGTGCATGGCGATCCAGCGATGAATGAGGAGTGACATGAGCCAGACTTCCGGCAAACCGTACCGCCGTCTGCTGCTGACCGGCGCGGCGGGCAATCTCGGCAAACAACTGCGCGGCAAACTCGCTCAATGGGCGGACATCGTGCGCGTGAGCGACATCGCGCCGATCGCGGCCGAAGCGCCGCACGAAGAAGCGATGCAGGTGGACCTCGCCGATCGTGCGGCGGTGCATGCGCTGCTCGAAGGCGTGGACGCCCTCGTGCATCTGGGCGGCATCTCGGTCGAGGCGCCGTTCGACGACATCCTGCAAGCCAACATCCTCGGGCTGTACAACGTCTACAGCGCGGCGCAGAAGCACGGTGTGAAGCGCATCGTCTACGCCAGCTCCAACCATGCCGTCGGTTTCCATCCGGTCACCGAAGTACTGGACGTGGATGCACCGCATCGCCCTGACGGCATGTACGGCATCTCCAAGTGTTTCGGCGAAGACCTGTCGCGCTACTATTTCGACCGCTTCGGTCTGGAGACGGTGTGCCTGCGCATCGGCTCGTCGTTCGAGCAACCGAAGAATCCGCGCATGATGGTGACGTACCTGAGCTATCGGGATTTCGTCGAACTCGTGCGCTGCTCGCTGTTCACGAATCGCGTGGGACACGCCATCGTCTACGGCGTGTCGAACAACCCCACGCTGTGGGTCGACAACACGAAGGCGGCGTTCCTCGGCTTCCGCCCGCAAGACAGCTCGGCCGAGTTTGCGCATCTGTTCCCGCCCAAGGCGCCCGATCCGCAGATGGACGACTGGGCGCAGCGTTATCAGGGCGGCCCCTTCGTGCTGCTCGGGCCGATGGAGCCCAAGCCATGAGCGTGTCGATCGAACGGCTCGAGCCGTCGCGCCCGACACCGCACGCGGTGGGCGAGAGCCCGCTGTGGCGCGCCGACGAGCAGGCGCTGTACTGGGTCGACATCCCCGCGCGGCAATTGCATCGAGTAACGCCCGCTGACGGCGAGCACCGGCAATGGACGTTCCCCGAGCAGGTGGCGTGTTTCTCCTTCGATGTTTCGGGCACGCTGCTCGTTGGCGCCGAGACGGGGCTGTTCGCGGCGAAGCTGGGCGCTGACGCAAACGTTACCGCGGCGCAATGGCGGCGGCTGGCCGCGCCGGCGTTCCCGGCGGCGGGCATGCGCTTCAACGACGGCCGCTGCGATCGTCAGGGCCGCTTCTGGGCCGGCACGATGGTGCAGGACATGTCGCTCGCGAGCGATGCCGGTTCGCTGTTCTGCTTCGACGCGCAAGGGCAGTTGTCCGCGCCGCTCGTCGACGGGCTCGTGACGCAGAACGGGCTGGCCTTTTCTCCCGACAGTCGCACGATGTATCTGAGCGACTCGCATCCCACGCGTCGACGCGTGTGGGCATACGATTTCGACGCGGCGAGCGGCGCCATCAGCGCGCGGCGCCTGTTCGTCGACATGAACCGGTATCCGGGGCGGCCCGACGGCGCGGCGGTCGATGCGCACGGATGCTACTGGACGTGCGCCAACGACGGCGGCCGACTGCTGCGCTTCACGCCCAGGGGCGATCTCGATCGGGAAATCCTGCTGCCGGTGTCCAAACCGTCGATGTGCGCGTTCGGCGGGCGCGAGTTCGACACGTTGTTCGTGACGTCGATTCGCCCCGGCGCGAACGCGACCGATCAGGACGGTCACGTATTTGCCGTGCGATGCGGCGTGAAGGGACTGCCGGAGACGCCCTATGCGGGGACGTTGCCGGCGGCACTCGTGTAGGAGAGACGGCGCTCGCGACGCCGCGCGGCATTCGAGCGCCGTCGATGGCGCCGCGACGAGCGATCCGGCGTCCCGTCTTGCCGCCCGTCGGCTTCAGCGCGCGGGGTCGGCCGCCGTGAGCGCCTTGCCGCGCGTTTCGGGCAGCAGCAGCGCGCACACCACCACGAGCAGGTAGCCGCCGCCCGCGACAATGCCGATCGCCTTCACGAGCGAGCCCGTCTGCGCGAGCATGCCGACCCCGATGGGGAAGAACGACCCGATGCCGCGCCCGAGGTTGTAGCAGAAACCCTGGCCGGAGCCGCGGATATGGTTCGGATACAGCTCCGTCAGATACGCGCCGATGCCCGCGAAGATGCCCTGCACCACGATGCCCAGCGGGAAGCCCAGCAGCAGCATCGCACCGTCGGTGATCGGTAGCATCGTGTAGGCCATGCCCAGCAGGAACGACGCCACCGCGAAGAAGATGAACGCCGCGCGGCGTCCGAACTTGTCGGACAGAATCGCGCCGACGATGTAACCCACGAACGACCCCACGATCAGCACGATGAGGTACGCGCTCGTGTTGAACACGGACAACCCGCGCTCGGTCTTCAGATAGGTCGGCAGCCATGTGGTGATGGCGTAGTAGCCGCCGAGCATGCCGCTGCACAGCAGGCTGCCGAGAATCGTCGTCTTCACGTGCGCGGGTGCGAAAATCTGCGCGAAGTTGCTCTTGAGCGCGCCTTCGGCAACCTGCTTGCGCGTCTGCGTGAAGATCTCCGGATCCGACACGTTGCGGCGCACGTAGGTGATCCACAGCGCGGGCACGATGCCGATCCAGAAGCACGCTCGCCATGCGGTGTCAGCCTCGAACACGGCGAAGAAGAACCAGTAGAGCAGCGCGGCGGCGCCCCAGCCGACCGACCAGCTGCTTTGCACCGTGCCGACCGCTTTGGCGCGATGCTGCGGCGAGCGGATCATCTCGCCCATCATCATGGTGACGACCGTCCACTCCCCGCCGAAGCCGATGCCCTGCAGGGTGCGCGTGACGAGCAGTTGCCAGAACGAGTGCGTGAAGCCCGAGAGGAACGTGAACAGGCAGAAGGTGGCGATGGTCCACTGCAGCACGCGCACGCGGCCGTAGCGGTCCGCGAGAATGCCGGCGAGCCATCCGCCCACGGCCGACGAGATCAGCGAACTCGTCGCGATCATGCCGGCCTCGCTCTTCGACATGCCCCACGCGGCGATGAGCGTGGGGATGAGAAACGAGTAGATCATGAAGTCGAACGCGTCGACGGCGTAGCCGCCGAAGCCCGCATACAGGGCCTTGCGCTCCTTCGTGTTGAGTTCCTTGAACCAGGAAAAGAATGCCATGAAGACTCCTCGGTGGACCGTGTGCTTGTCGTTATGTGTGATGTAGGGAGGTTTGTCGCGCGGCGCTCGTTCAGAGTGTCAATCCACCGTCGACGTGAATCACCTGCCCGGTGATCTGCCGCGCGTGCGGGCCGAGCAGGAAGGCGGCGAGCGCGGCGATGTCGTCCGGCTCGCACAGGCGCCCGGTCGGCGTGGCGTGCGCCGCACGCTGCCATGCGGCCGGATCGATTGCCGAGTGACCGCTGTCCTTGCGCGTGTAGCCGGGCGCGACGCAGTTGACCGTCACGCCGGCGCGCGCGTATTCGGCGGCGGCGCTCTTCGCGAGCGCCTCGATCGCGGCCTTGGCGGCGGCCGTCGCCGGGAAGCCGGCCTGATTCGGCGCGAAACGATGCGCGACGAACGAACTGACGGCCACGACGCTGGCGCACGCCGAGCGCTGCAGGTCGGGCAGCGCCGCACGCAGGATTGCGGCGAACGCACCGGGCATGGCCGAGAGCGTGCGGGCGAAGGCGTCGGCGTCGATGTCGGTCAGGCGCTCGCGCGTGGCGAAACCGGCGTTGCTCACGATCTGGTCCACGGCGCCGAACGCGTCGCGCGCGGCGTCGATCAGTCGCGTGGCTGCGGGCGCCTCGCACAGGTCGCCAAACCACAGCGCGCATTGCGCGCCGGCGGCCTCGCAGGTCTGGCGGACGTCGGCGAGGCGCGTGCGGCTGGCGTCGGAGGCGCCGCGCGTGTGCAGCAGCAGTCGGGTGTCGGGGGAGGCGAGCCGGCGGGCGATGGCCGCGCCGATGCCGGAAGCGGCGCCGGTGACGACGATGGTCCGGCGCTGAGTCGTGTCGGCGCTGCCGGACGAGGGAGTGGGGGTGGTCACGATGAGCCCGTGTAATGCCTAGGGTGCTCGTGATTATGCCAAACCGCCCGCGCCTCGGGACAGGCGCGTCAATATTATTTAGCAGGTGAACGAACTACGCCGCGTCCACCGCCTGCGGCGGGTCGGCGCGACTCGTGCGCTGTGCGTCGGCCGCCTGCTCGCGAGCACCGCGCAGCGTCATGGTGTGCTGATGAAAGTGCGAGAGCGTGTCGCGATGCGCCACGCTCACCATCGTCGTCGCCGGCAGGCGGGTATGGAGCGCTGCGTATACGGCTTGCTCCGTTTCCACGTCGAGTGCGCTGGTCGCTTCGTCGAGGAACAGATAGTCGGGCTTGTGCAGCAACGCGCGCGCCGCGGCCAGGCGCTGCTGTTCCCCGCCGGAGAGCCGCCGCGCCCAGTGGGCGACGTTCGGCAGGTCGTCCAGATACTGGCCGAGGTTCACGGCGGCGAGCGCGTCGCGGCACTCGTCGTCGGTAAACGCCTCCGGCGACGACGGGAAGGCCAGCGCGGCCTTGAGCGTGTCGATGGGGAGGTAGCTCTGCTGCGAGAGGAACAGCACGCGCGCGCCCGCCGGAACGTCCACGCGGCCGGCGCCGAACGGCCACAGGCCCGCCAGCGCGCGCAGCAACGTGCTCTTGCCGCTGCCCGAGCGCCCGCGAATGAGCCAGCGCGAGCCCGGCGCGAACGCGAACGAGCCGGCGGCGGCGAGCGGCGCGCCGTCCGGCAGCGCGAGCTGGAGGTCCGTCGCCGCATAGGCGGCCGACGAGAGCGACGCGGACTGCGCGGTGACCACCGAGATACCGCCTTCGCGCGGCGGCGCGTCCACCACGCGCGTGAATTCGCGCAGACGGTTGACGGTGGCTTTCCACTCGGCCAGCGTTGCGAAGCTGTTCACGAACCAGGAGAAGCCGTCGCTCACCTGTCCGAACGCGTCGATGATCCGCATGAGCACGCCGAGCGTAAATGCGCCGGCGAAGTAGCGGGGGGCCGCAGCCATGATCGGGAACACGATGGCGATCTGCCCGTAGATCGAGTTCGCGAAAATCAGGCGCTTGGTCACCACCATGATTTGCCACCAGTTCTCGCGCACGGCGCCGAAGGCGGCCTTCAGACGCGAGAGCTCGGCGCCCTCGCCGCGATAGAGCGCGACCTGCTCGGCCGATTCGCGAAGACGCACGAGCAGGAAACGGAAGTCGGCTTCGACCTGTTGCTGACGATAGCTCAGGCCCACCAGCGGGCGGCCCACCTTGAAGATGAAGAACGAGCCCACGATCGCGTATAGCGCCGCGACCCAGACCATGTAGCCGGGAATCGTGATGTTCATGCCGCCCAGCGCGAACGACACGGCGCCGGAAATCGTCCAGAGAATGGTGACGAACGAGAACAGCGAGACGAGCGTGGTGAGCAGGTCCAGCGAGAGCGAGAGCGACGAGCTGACGAGCGTGCGGATGTCTTCCGAAATACGCTGGTCGGGGTTGTCCGCGAGATGATCGCGCTCGATGCGGTAGTAAGCCTGCTGCGCAAACCATTTCGTCAGATTGGCGTCGGTGACCCACTGCCGCCACTTGATTTCCAGCATTTGCCGGAAGTAGGTGCGAAACGTCGCGATGATGATGAAGCTGAAGGCAAGCACCGCGAATTCGGCGAGCGACGACTTGAAGACTGGCCAGTCGCGCTTGTCGAGAGCGTCGTAGAAGCCCGTGTTCCAGGCGTTGAGCCGCACGTTGATAAACACGACCGCGAGGTTCAGCGCGATGACGAGCGCCAGCAGACGCCGCCCCTCCCAGCGCTTTTCCGAGACCCAATAGGGCCGGATCAATTGCCAGGCGCCCGGAGCCTTCGGCAGTGACGCGGCAGCGCGGGCAGCGCGGGCGGGGTGAGCGGCCGGCGGCGTGCCGGCAGGTGTGGGGGACTTGGGCGTGTGGGCCATGATCGTCTGGCGGCGCGGCCGCTGTGATGCAACGTGTTATGGGGCGGTGTTATGGGGTTGTGTTATGGGGTGGTGCCATGCGGTCGTGCCATGCGGTCGTGCTATGGCGGGCACGCGGCGGCGATCGCGCGGGCGTGGGGCAAACGCCTGCGCGTGCGCCGCTGTCCGACGGTCGGTTTGACCGGCGCGTTAGATGATGCGTTGCACGAATTCCGGCCCGAAACCCGCGTGTCGTCGAAATTCAGTTTACGCACTGTTACAACGGTCCGGGGATTCGTCAAAAAACGAGACGCGGCGAGCGTGCAACCGCCCGGGAGGCCCGGCTTGCACGGGCGTCGGCATCTATGTTGTAATGACTGCGGGCGAAACAGGGGTGCTCCGTACCGAACGCGGGTGTGAACCATGCGTGACGAGTGGCACGGGGCTGAGAGAGACCCTTTGCACCCGACCCGGGTAATACCGGCGTGGGAAGTTTCCGACTCCTCCAGTGGGGTAAGGTGTCCAACACCGTTTCGTCCTTTTGCTTTCATGAGGAAAGGACCCCATGCGCTGCCTTTCGCAAGTCCCTGCGATTTTTCCTTCGGATTGTCCTGAGTGCGTGTGCGCCGTGACGGCTCGCGCGGCGGTGCGCGTATGAGCGCTTCGACTCCCGACGTCGCGGTGCTCGGCGGCGGCCTGGCCGGCCGTCTGCTCGCCTGGCAACTGGTTCGCACGGGCGCGCGCGTGGCGCTCTACGAGCGAGGCGGCGCGGACGGGGCTTCGGCCGCCGGCTGGGTGGCCGCCGCCATGCTCGCGCCGCTGGCCGAAGCCGCCGTGGCCGAACCTAGCATCGTCGCGATGGGCGCCGCGGGCCTCGGGCGCTGGCCCTCGCTGATCGACGGCCTGCCCGAACCGGTGTTCTTCCAGCGCAACGGCACGCTTGTCGTCTGGCATCAGCCCGACCGCGCGGAAGCGGTGATGTTCGATCGACGCATGCGCGCCAACGCGCCGCCCGAGCTGCTGCGCGGCGGGGTGGAGCGGGTGTCGGGCGCGCAATTGGGCGAGGTGGAACCGGCGCTCGCGGGGCGTTTTCAGGAAGGCTGGCTGCTGCCCAACGAGGGGCAGCTCGACAACCGTCAATTGCTGCGCGCGCTGGCGGCCGGCCTCGCGAAAGCGGGCGCCGCGCTGCACTGGCACACCGAAATCGGAGAGGGCGCCTATCCGGAGGCCGGTCTCGTCATCGACTGTCGCGGCCTGGGCGCGCGTGGCGCGCTCCCGCAATTGCGCGGCGTGCGCGGCGAAGTCGTGCGCATCCACGCGCCGGGTATCGGTCTGCGCCGCCCGGTGCGCCTGCTGCACCCGCGCTATCCGATCTACATCGCGCCGAAGGAAAACGATCTGTACGTGATCGGTGCGACCGAACTCGAGTCGGAGGACATGTCGCCAATGACGGTGCGCTCGGCGCTCGAGCTGCTGTCGGCGGCGCACTCGCTGAACCCGGCGTTCGGCGAGGCGCGCATTGTGGAGCTGAACGTCAATTGCCGGCCGGCGCTGCCCGATCATCTGCCGCGCGTGCAATGGGACGGCAAGCGGCTGCTGCGTGTGAACGGCCTGTATCGCCACGGCTATCTGCTCGCGCCGGCGGTGACGGGCGAGGCGTGCGCGCTCGCGCAGGCATTGATGCAAACGACGGACGCGCCAACGGGAACGGGGCACGCGTTCGACTGGGAGACGTGGCGAGCGAGCCGGCCGTGGCCGGATCTGTTCCGCCGGGCATGAGAGGGAGCGGTACACGATGGACATCCACATCAATCAACAGACACTGAGCGTGGCCGAGACGGCGACGCTGGCCGAGGCGCTGGCCGCCTACGGCGCCAGGCCGCCGTTCGCCGCGGCGGTCAACGGGCAATTCGTGCCCAAGACGCAATACGCCGCGCACGCGCTCGCGCACGGCGACAGGATCGATGTCGTGCAACCGGTGGCCGGAGGCTGAGATGAACGCATTCACGGAATCGGCCAACGTGGCCGCGGGCAGCGTGCGCGACGCTCTCACGCTGTACGACACTCGCTTTGGCAGCCGCTTTTTGCTCGGCACGGCGCGCTACCCGTCGCTGCAGGCGCTCAACGACTCGATCGACGCCGCCCGGCCGGGCATGGTGACGGTGGCGCTGCGTCGCCAGCTCTCGGGCGCCGGCGCGCAGGCCTCGGAAGGCCATTTCTGGGAGACGCTGCGGCGCCTGGCCGTGCCGGTGCTGCCCAATACCGCCGGCTGCCACTCGGTGCAGGAGGCGGTGACGACCGCGCAGATGGCGCGCGAAGTCTTCGAGACCGACTGGATCAAGCTCGAGCTGATCGGCGACGACTACACGTTGCAGCCCGACCCGTTCGGTCTGGTGACGGCCGCCCAGCAACTGATCCGCGACGGCTTCAAGGTGCTGCCGTACTGCACGGAGGATCTGGTGTTGTGCCGCCGGCTGCTCGACGTGGGCTGCCAGGCGCTCATGCCGTGGGGCGCGCCGATCGGCACGGGCAAGGGCGTGATCAATCCCTACGGACTACGCCTGCTGCGTGACCGTCTGCCGGACACCCCGCTCATCGTCGACGCCGGCCTGGGCTTGCCGTCGCACGCCTGCCAGGTCATGGAATGGGGCTTCGACGGCGTGCTGCTCAATACCGCCGTGGCGCTCGCCGCGCAGCCGGTGGAGATGGCCGGCGCGTTTGCCGCCGCGATCAGGGCCGGGCGCGCGGCGTGGCTCGCCGGGCCGATGGCCGAGCGCGAGAGCGCGCAAGCGAGCACGCCGGTCGTCGGCGTGCCATTCTGGCACCAGACGAGCGCATGACGCCGGCTGCGGGCTTGCCCGCAGCCCACCCGACACCCTTCCATCCGTCGAACGAGGATTTTCAATGACGACGCCCGCCCGCGCCGCCAGGCTTTCGCATGTGCAATGGCTGCCGGCCGGCGCGCCAGCCGCAACGGCGTGGCAGCAAGCCGCCGGGGCGATTCGGGCGCGCCTTGCCCCGTGGCCGGCCACCGCGGACGATGGCGCACCGTCGTGGCGCCTGCATGTCGAGCCGCCCGCGCACGCCGGCCAGGGAGATGTGGTCCGGCTGTCGGCGGCGTCGACACACGAGGCGGGCGCCGCGTCGTTGCAGATCGACGCGTGGCGCGCCGCGGGTGCCGTGGTGCTCGTCACCCGCGCGACGGTGCCGGGGCACGCCGAAGATGCCCTGTACACGCCGGACGCTGTCTATCGCATCGCCGGTGTCGACGATCCGGCGTTCTTCCCGGCCTTCGCGGCGTTTCTCGACTGCGGCTTTGCGCCGCACGACGCCCTGGTGCTGGGACGCGCCTGGCGCAGCGACGGCAGCCACGCCCGCGCCGAGGACGCGGCCGCGCTCGGCGAATGGCCGACGGTCTTGGAGACGTTCCCCACGGTCCTCGGTCAGGCGCCGTCACCCGGACGCTTCCCGGCGTGCCCGCCGCGTCTCGGGCTGTATCCCGTACTGCCGGATGCCGGGTGGTGCGAGCGCATGGCCGACCTGCAGGTCGGCACGGTGCAGTTGCGGATCAAGGATCCCGCGCATCCGGGACTGCACGAGCAGATCGCGCGGGTGGTGAGGGCCGCCGAGCGCGTTTCGCGCGACGGCGCCTGGTTCATCAACGACCACTGGCGCGAAGCCGCGCAGGCCGGGGCCTACGGCGTGCATCTGGGGCAAGAGGACATGGCGGCGCTCTCGGCCGATGAAGTCGCGGCATTGCACGCGAGCGGCATGCGGCTTGGCATCAGCACGCACGGCTATTACGAAATTCTCGCGGCGCACCATTTCCGGCCAAGCTATCTCGCCGTCGGGGCTGTGTTTCCGACCACGACCAAGGTGATTGCCACCGCGCCGCAGGGGCTGGCGAAGCTCGCGCGCTATGTGAAGCTGGTGGCGCCGCATTACCCGCTCGTTGCCATCGGCGGCATCGATGCCGGCAACCTGCCTCGCGTGCTCGATACCGGGGTGGGATCTGCCGCCGTCGTGCGCGCCGTGACGCAGGCCGCGGACGTGGCCGCCGCGGTGCGGGGCATGCAACGCGAGTTCGCGAAGCGCGCCTGAGGAAGGCTTGCGCAGGGCGCGCGGGGGGCGGGGGTGGCGGCGGAGCCTTACAGGCGACGCGTCATGAAGACCGCCCCGTCGCCATAACCGGCGAGCTTGGCGGCGATGAGTGGGGAGACGTCCGTCGCCACGGCATAGCCGAAGCGCGCCCAGAAACCCTGCGATTGCTGCACCGCGACGAGTGCGGACACCTGCAGGCCCAATCCCCGCGCCGATTCGAGCGCGGCCGCATAGAGGCGGCTGGCGACGCCGGCGGCGCGCGTGCGCGGCGCGAGCGCCATGTCGTGCACGTACCAGCAGTCGGGCGCGTCGGGCAGCGTGTCGAGCACGGTATCGAGCGGCGGCGGCGCTGCGATCCGCCATGGATGTGTGAATAGATAGCCGGCCACACGCGAGCGTTCGGCGTTTGAGGTTGCCGCGCGGGCTGGCGCGTGCCTCGCGTCGACATTCGCCAACGCCATGGCGTCCATGGCGTCTGTAGCGACCCAGCACGTTGCGGGAGAGAGATGCAGGCGGGAGGCAAGCGCCGCTTCCGATTCGAGCATGGCGCTCCCGTAGGCCTGCGCCTGCACGGACAGCACCTCGGGAAGATCGTCGGGCCGCATCGGACGGATCTGAAACGTCCGGGCTTCGTCAGCGGGAGGACGCCGGCCGTCGCCCGGCAAGGGCCGAACGGATGGAAGGGGCCGCAAGGGCAAGGGAGGGAAGCGTTTGGCGGCGGACATCCGGCTCGACAGGTTGTTGCGTCAAGCGGAATATTGTAGCAACGGCGCAACACCGCTGCCGCCACCGCCGGTAAGTCCTTGCCGCGGCTGGCATTTTGTCCGTTGCATTGACCGGAACGCGGCGCCGTCGATCCGCGAAGGCCCTGTAAAATGCCGCCGGACGTTGCCCATACTCGCGCCGGCGAGCCGCCAGTGCGCGGCATCGATCGGCATTCCCCCCTATAATTGGCGTTTTGCGCCGCACTATAAGACCCGAAACGTGCCTACCCCGAACCCGGAAAATCTGCTCGAATTGCGCGACGTCAGCTTCGGTTATGGCGAACGACTCGTGCTCTCCGGGTTGAATATGCGGTTTCCCCGCGGCAAGGTGATTGCGGTCATGGGCGGCTCCGGCTGCGGCAAGACGACCGTGCTGCGTCTGATCGGCGGACTCGTGCATGCGAGCCGCGGCACGGTCGATTTCGACGGCACGGACGTGTCCACGCTCGATCGCGACGGCTGGTTCCGGTTGCGCCGTCGCATGGGCATGCTGTTCCAGTTCGGCGCGCTGTTTACCGACATGACGGTGTTCGACAACGTGGCGTTTCCGCTGCGCGAGCACACCCGACTGGACGAGTCGCTCATACGCGATCTGGTGCTCATGAAGCTCAACGCCGTGGGTCTGCGGGGGGCGCGCGACATGAAGCCGGCCGAGATTTCGGGCGGCATGGCGCGTCGCGTAGCGCTTGCGCGCACGATCGCGCTCGATCCCGATCTCGTCATGTACGACGAGCCGTTTACCGGGTTGGATCCGATCTCGATGGGCATCACCGCGAACCTGATCCGCAAGCTCAACGACGCGCTCGGCGCTACCTCGATCATCGTCTCGCACGACGTGGCGGAGACCTTCGCCATCGCCGACTACATCTATTTCATCAGTGAAGGCCGCATCGCCGCCGAGGGTACGCCCGACGCGCTGCGCGCCTCGACCGACCCCACGGTGCGCCAGTTCATCGAGGCGCAGCCGGACGGGCCCGTGAAATTCCAGTATCCCGCGCCGCCGCTCGCGGAAGACTTCGGCATCGGAGCGCGTGCATGATCACCACTATCGGCAGTTTCGTTCGCGGCCACGTGGAGCGCCTGGGATACGGCGCCCGCATGTTCCTGCGCATGCTCGCGTCGAGCGCGGCGCTGCTGCGCCGTCCGCGGCTCGTGACCGACCAGATTCATTTCGTCGGCAACTATTCGTTCGTCATCATTGCGGTCTCGGGGCTGTTCGTCGGCTTCGTGCTGGGGCTGCAAGGCTATTACACGCTCAACAAGTACGGCTCGGAACAGGCGCTCGGCCTACTGGTGGCACTCTCGCTCGTGCGCGAGCTCGGACCGGTGGTCACGGCGCTGCTGTTTGCCGGCCGCGCGGGTACGTCGCTTACCGCGGAGATCGGCCTGATGAAGGCCGGCGAGCAACTGACCGCGATGGAGATGATGGCCATCGACCCGATCGCGCGCGTCGTGGCGCCGCGCTTCTGGGCGGGCGTGATCGCCATGCCGATCCTCGCGGCGATCTTCTCGGCGGTGGGCATCTTCGGCGGTTATCTCGTGGGCGTGCAACTCATCGGCGTGGATTCCGGCGCGTTCTGGTCGCAGATGCAAGGCGGCGTGGACGTTTGGTCGGACGTCGCCAACGGCGTGGTCAAGAGCCTCGTGTTCGGTATCGCCGTCACGTATATCGCGCTGTATCAGGGATTCGAGGCACAGCCGACGCCGGAGGGCGTCTCGCGTGCGACCACACGCACGGTGGTGCAGGCGTCGCTTGCCGTGCTCGGTCTCGACTTCCTGCTCACGGCCCTGATGTTCAGCTAACGGGCCGGCTTGCCTGCCAACCTTATCGACAGACCGTTTGCGCACACTGACACAATGAAAAAACACCCCCTCGACTTCTGGGTCGGCCTGTTCGTGGTTCTCGGCTTCGCGGCGCTGCTTTTTCTCGCGCTCAAGGCCGGCAACATGAGCTCGCTGTCGTTCTCGAGCTCGTACCCCGTGACGGTGCGCTTCGACAATATCGGCGGCCTCAAGCCGCGCGCCGCGGTCAAGAGCGCGGGCGTGGTGGTCGGGCGCGTGGCGTCGATCAAATTCGACGACAAGCGCTATCTGGCCGACGTCACGCTCAACATCGATTCGCAGTATCAATTCCCGAAGGACTCGTCGGCCAAGATCCTGACTTCGGGGCTGCTCGGCGAGCAGTACATCGGGTTGGAGCCCGGCGGCGACGACCAGATGCTCAAGGCCGGTGATACGATCACGCTCACGCAATCGGCGATCGTGCTGGAAAACCTGATCGGCCAGTTCCTGTACAACAAGGCGGCAGACGCCGGCGGCGCCCAGGCGGGCGGCGCAGCGTCGGCCTCCGCACCGGCAGCGACGGTAACCCAAGGAAAATAAGAGAAATGACCAGCTTCCGTACTTCGGCAGTGCTGGCCGCCGGCGCGATGGCGCTGGCCGGTTGCGCCACTGTCACGAATCCGAACCCCGCGGACCCCATCGAAGGGTTCAACCGTTCGATGTACACGTTCAATGACAAGCTCGACAAGGCTGTCATGACGCCCGTGGCCAAGGGTTATCGCTTCGTCGTGCCGGAGCCGGCGCGCGACATGGTCACGAACTTCTTCTCGAACATCGGCGACGTCTACAACTTCGCCAATAACCTGCTGCAGCTCGAAGTCACGGCGGCCGTGCAGGATCTGATGCGCCTGACCATCAATACCGTGTTCGGTGTCGGCGGTCTGGTCGACTTCGCATCCCCGGCCGGTCTGCCCAAGCACAGCCAGGATTTCGGTGTGACGCTCGGCAAGTGGGGGCTGCCCGATGGCCCGTACCTGGTGCTGCCGCTGCTCGGCCCGAGCACGGTGCGCGACACGGTCGGCCTGGCGGGCAACATGTTCATCGACCCGACGTCGTACATCAAGCCGGACTGGGTGAGCTACACGATCTACGGCGTGCGTCTGGTCAACACCCGCGCCAACCTGCTCGACGCGTCGAACCTGCTCGAAGCCGCGGCACTTGATCCGTACTCGTTCACGCGCGACGCCTATCTGGCGCGTCGCAAGTATCTGATCAACGGCGGGGCCTCGGGTAACGCCGCGCTGCCGAACTACGAAGACGAGGGCGGCGCCGCCGCGGCGGGTGCCGGCGCAGGCGCTGCGCCCGCCGGTGCGGGCGGGCAGCCGATGCCGGCCGGCGCGCCAGCACCCGCGTCGGGCGCCAAGGCCGAACCGGAAGCGCCGCAAGGCTCGCCGGTGCCGGGCAAGATGGTCCCGGGCGGACTGCCGTTGCGCCGCTGATTGCGCGCTGCGCGTGGTTCGCCGGACCGGTGCGATCCGCGCCATGCCTTTGCCGTGCGCGACCCGTCGGGTGGCACGGCACCGGCGGGCTCGCCGGGCAACAGTTTGTTACACGACGCTGGCGTCGATCGGAGAACTCCCGACGCGACGCGGGTATCCAACCCCGCAACACTCGTCACTCGAAAGAGGAAGTCCACAATGAAGAAGTTCTGGCTCATTCCCGTCATGGCATTCATGACGTACACCGCCGCCGGCGCTGCCATGGCGCAGGCGCAGACCCCGGACGCGCTGGTCAAGCAGACCGTGACCGACGTGATGGCCGCCGCCAAGAGCGACCCGAACATCCAGAAGGGCGATCTGAACAGCATCACGCGACTGGTCGAGCAGAAGATCATGCCGCACGCCGACTTCTCGAAGACCACGCAGCTCGCCACCGGCGCTGCCTGGCGCAACGCCACGCCGCAACAGCGCCAACAGCTCACCGAACAGTTCAAGACGCTGCTGCTGCGTACATACGCGGGCGCCATCGCGCAAATCCGCGACCAGCAGGTGAATTACAAGCCGTTCCGCGGTCAGCCGAGCGACACCGACGCCGTGGTGTATACCGACGTCATCAACAACGGCCAGCCCATCGAGCTCGACTACCGGCTGTACAAGACGGCCAGCGGCGAATGGAAGCTCTACGATCTGAACGTGCTGGGCGCCTGGCTGATCCAGACGTACCGCAACCAGTTCGCGGAGAAGGTCAACCAGTCGGGCGTCGACGGTCTGATCAAGTTCCTGACCGAGCGCAATCAGCAACTCGCAGGCGGCAAGTAAGCGCATGCTCGCGTTGCAGACCGACCTTACTCACGACACCGCCGGCGACGTGCTCGCGCAGGCCATCGATCGCATCGATGCGGGCGAGACCCACGTCGACTGCGCCGGCCTCAAGCACTTCGACTCGTCGGCAATTGCCGTGCTGCTGGCCTTGCGCCGGCATGCGGCACAGCGGGGCAAGACGTTGGCGTTCACTAACTTGCCGACCGGGCTGGCCAGCCTCGCGCTGGTGTACGGCGTCGATCACCTGCTCTCGAGCTGATCGGTCGGGTCGGACCGCTGCCAGGCGCCGTCTTCGGACGGCGCTTTTTTTATGCCGCGGCGAACCCGGCGGGAGAGCGGGAGAGGGGCGACGGGCGGTGGACCGGGCGCCCGACGCCGACGGCGGCAGATCGGTCGCGCCCGTGGGGGCCACGGGCGGCGCCAGGGCGGCAAGGCGGCGGCAGGATCACGGCGGCCACCACCAGCACGGCCGCCGGCAGCTTCCTTTATAATCAGGGGTTTTCTGCCGACTTTTGGGCAGTTACCCCCATCCGGGCACCGACACCGGCGCCGCCGCGATTGCCGCGGTTCGCGCACACGGTCGGCCGTGGCCGGAGAATAAAAATGGCGCGCCCGCCACACGGGTGCGTGCAGTCCATGGCCGCCATCGAAATCCGTAACGTCAAAAAACGCTATCAGGCGTTGCAGGCGCTCAAGGGCGTCAGCTTCTCGATCGAAGAAGGTGAATTCTTCGGTCTGCTCGGCCCGAACGGCGCGGGCAAGACCACGCTGATCAGCATTCTCGCGGGCCTCGCGCGCGCCGACGCCGGCAACATCAGCGTGCTCGGCCACGACGTCGTGCGCGACTACCGCAGCGCCCGGCGCAAGCTCGGCGTGGTGCCGCAGGAACTCGTCTTCGATCCGTTCTTCTCCGTGCGCGAGACGCTGCGCATCCAGTCCGGCTACTTCGGGCTCACGCGCAACGACGACTGGATCGACGAGGTCATGGCCAATCTCGATCTTACCGACAAGGCCGACGCCAACATGCGCCAGCTCTCGGGCGGCATGAAGCGCCGCGTGCTCGTGGCGCAGGCGCTCGTGCACCGCCCGCCGGTGATCGTGCTCGACGAGCCGACCGCCGGCGTCGACGTGGAACTGCGTCAGACGCTGTGGAAATTCATCTCTCGTCTGAACCGCGAAGGCCACACCATCGTGCTCACCACGCACTACCTCGAAGAAGCGGAAACGCTGTGCGATCGCATCGCCATGCTCAAGCGCGGCGAAGTCGTGGCGCTCGAGCGCACGGCGTCGCTGCTGCAGCGCTTTGCCGGCACGCGTCTGGTGCTGCGCTTCAAGCAGGGCACGCTGCCGGCCGAACTGCGCCCGCTGCTGGTCGACGGCTCCGACGTGAACGGCCACCAGTTCGCGCTGCGACTGGCCGGCTGCGACGAAGTGGAGTCGATTCTCGCCACCTGCCGCGCGGCAGGCGGCATCGTCGAGGACATCGACATTCAGAAGGCCGATCTGGAGGACGTGTTCGTGCAGATCATGTCGGGTTCGCGCGCGCAGGAGGTGGCGGCATGATGGGCGGCTTCGTCGGATTTCGCACGCTGTTCTACAAGGAAGTGCTGCGCTTCTGGAAGGTGAGTTTCCAGACGGTGGCCGCGCCGGTGCTCACCGCGCTGCTGTACCTCATGATCTTCGGCCACGTGCTCGAAGATCGCGTGAAAGTGTACGACCAGATCACGTACACGTCGTTTCTCGTGCCAGGACTCGTGATGATGAGCGTGCTGCAGAACGCGTTCGCGAATAGTTCGTCGTCGCTGATCCAGTCGAAGATCACGGGCAATCTCGTGTTCGTGCTGCTGCCGCCGCTCTCGCACTGGGAGATGTACGGCGCTTACGTGCTCGCGGCCGTGGTGCGCGGCCTGTGCGTCGGGCTGGGCGTGTTTGCCGTGACCGTGGCCTTCACGCATCTCACGTTCGCCGCACCGCTGTGGATTCTCGGCTTTGCGTTCCTCGGCGCGGCCATTCTCGGCACGCTGGGGTTGATTGCCGGCATCTGGGCGGAGAAGTTCGACCAACTCGCCGCATTTCAGAACTTCCTGATCATGCCGGCAACGTTCCTGGCGGGCGTGTTTTACTCGATTCACTCGCTGCCGCCGCTGTGGCAGGCTGTGTCGCATTTCAACCCGTTCTTCTACATGATCGACGGGTTCCGTTATGGCTTCTTCGGCGTGTCCGACGTGGCTCCGCAGACGAGCCTCGCGGTCGTCGGCGCGACTTTTCTGATTCTCGCAACCGTGGCGCTCCATCTGCTGCGCCGCGGCTACAAATTGCGTCACTGAACTTTCCTAGGATCGGCAAATGCTGCCCACCCCTGAACAAATCAAACAATACATCGAAGCCGGTCTGGCTTGCGAACACGTGGACGTCGAAGGCGACGGCCAGCATTTCTTCGCGACGATCGTGAGCGCGCAGTTCGAAGGCAAGCGCCTCATCGCCCGTCACCAGCTCGTGTACGCCGCGCTCGGCGACCGGATGAAAGCGGAAATCCACGCGTTGTCGATGAAGACGCTCACGCCGGCGGAGTATCGCGCGCAATGAGGATTACGCAAGAAAGCGCTGGCGTAGCCGGCAACGGCGAGGTCTGCGCCGGCGAGCGTGTGGCCGCGGACCACCTGGAAATCGAGGGTGGCGAGCGGCTGGACGGAGAGATTACCGTGTCGGGCGCCAAGAACGCGGCGCTGCCAATCCTGTGCGCGAGCCTGCTGACGGCAGAGCCGCTGGTGCTGGGCAACGTGCCCGACCTGCACGACGTGCGCACCATGCTCGCGCTGCTCGCGCGCATGGGCGTGAAGGTCGAGCGCCACGGCGAATCGGTGACGCTCGACGCGTCGCAGATCACCGAGCCCGCCGCGCCATACGAGCTGGTCAAGACCATGCGGGCGTCGATCCTCGTGCTCGGCCCGCTGCTCGCGCGTTGCGGCGAAGCGCGGGTCTCGCTGCCGGGCGGCTGCGCGATCGGGGCGCGTCCCGTGGACCAGCACATCAAGGGCCTGCAGAAGATGGGCGCGCAGATCTCGCTTGCGCACGGCGACATCCTCGCACGCGCCACGCGTCTGCGCGGCGAGACGCTCGTGACCGACATGATCACCGTCACCGGCACCGAAAACCTGCTGATGGCGGCCACGCTGGCCGACGGCGTGACGGTGCTGGCCAACGCCGCGCGCGAGCCTGAAGTGACCGACCTCGCGCACCTGCTCGTGAAGATGGGCGCGAAGATCGAAGGCATCGGTACGGACCGCCTGGTGGTGACCGGCGTGCCGCGCCTGCACGGCGCCACGCACGACGTGGTGCCCGATCGCATCGAGGCCGGCACGTTCCTGTGCGCGGCGGTGGCCACGCGCGGCGACATCACGCTGCGCCGCGTGGTGCCGGGCACGCTCGACGCCGTGCTCGACAAGCTGCGCGAAACCGGCGCCACGGTGAGCGCCGGTGCGGATTGGCTGCGCGTGACGATGAACCGGCGCGCGCAGGCCGTGAGTTTCCGGACGTCGGAATATCCGGCCTTCCCGACCGACATGCAGGCGCAGTTCATGGCGCTCAATTGCATTGCGCAGGGGGCGTCGCAGGTCGTGGAGACGATCTTCGAGAACCGCTTCATGCATGTGCAGGAATTGCAGCGCCTGGGCGCGAATATCGGCATCGAGGGCAATACGGCGCGCATTTGCGGCGTCGATCGCCTGTCCGGCGCGCACGTCATGGCGACCGACCTGCGCGCGTCGGCCAGCCTGATCGTGGCGGGCCTGACGGCCGAGGGCCGCACCCTCGTCGACCGCATTCACCACCTCGATCGCGGCTATCATCGTATCGAGGCAAAGTTGCGCGCCGTGGGCGCGCGAATCCGGCGTGTCGAAGCGCGCCAGGGAGACATTGCATGAGTTCCGCCAAGCCGGCCCAGCCGCTCAGTCAGCCGCTCACACTGGCGCTCTCGAAAGGGCGTATCTTTACGGAAACGCTGCCGTTGCTCGCGGCCGCGGGCATCGAAGTCACGGAAGACCCGGAGACCTCGCGCAAGCTGATTCTGCCGACGACGGATCCGAACCTGCGCGTGATCATCGTGCGCGCGACCGATGTGCCGACCTATGTGCAATATGGTGCCGCCGACTTCGGCGTGGCCGGCAAGGACGTGCTCATCGAGCATGGCGGCGGCGGACTGTACCAGCCGATCGATTTGAACATTGCGCGTTGCCGCATGTCTGTGGCTGTACCGAAGGGCTTCGACTACGCGAACGCCGTGCGCCAAGGGGCGCGCCTGCGGGTGGCGACCAAGTACGTGCAGACCGCGCGCGAGCACTTCGCGGCCAAGGGCGTGCACGTGGACCTGATCAAGCTGTACGGCTCGATGGAACTGGGCCCGCTCGTGGGACTGGCCGACGCGATCGTCGACCTGGTGAGCACCGGCGGCACGCTGCGGGCCAACAATCTGGTGGAGGTGGAGGAGATCATGGACATCTCGTCGCGCCTCGTGATCAATCAGGCTGCGCTCAAGCTCAAGCGCGAGTCGTTGCAGCCCATTCTGGATGCCTTCGAACGGGCCTCCCGTCAAAAAGCATGAAACTCGATATTCGCAATCTCGACTCCGGCGCCGAAGGTTTCGACGCGCAGTTGCGCGAAGCCCTGGCGTTCGAGGCGAGTGAAGACGCCGCTATCGATCGCGCGGCCGCCGAAATTCTTGCCGACGTAAAGACACGCGGCGACGCGGCCGTCATCGAATACACCAACAAGTTCGATCGCCTGAACGCGCCCGACATGGCCGCGCTGGAGCTGCCCGCCGAGGCGCTGGCGGCGGCGCTCGAGAGTCTCGAGCCGAAGCGCCGCGCCGCGCTCGAGGCCGCGGCCGCGCGCGTGCGCGCCTATCACGAGAAGCAGCGCATCGAATGCGGCAGCCACAGCTGGCAGTACACCGAGTCGGACGGCACGGTGCTCGGCCAGAAGGTCACGCCGCTCGATCGCGTGGGCATCTACGTACCGGGCGGCAAGGCGGCGTATCCGTCGTCCGTGCTGATGAACGCCATTCCCGCACGAGTGGCCGGCGTGAAGGACATCATCATGGTGGTGCCCACGCCGGACGGCGTGCAAAACCCGCTGGTGCTGGCCGCGGCGCACATTGCCGGGGTGGACCGCGTATTGACGATCGGCGGCGCGCAGGCGGTCGGCGCGCTCGCGTATGGCACCGAAACGGTGCCGGCCGTCGACAAGATCGTCGGCCCGGGCAACGCCTTCGTGGCGGCGGCCAAGCGCCGCGTGTTCGGCACGGTCGGCATCGACATGATTGCCGGTCCGTCGGAAATCCTCGTGATCTGCGACGGCACGACCGATCCCGACTGGGTGGCGATGGACCTGTTCTCGCAGGCCGAGCACGACGAGCTGGCGCAATCGATCCTGCTGTGCCCGGATGCGGAGTACATCGCGCGCGTGCAGGCGTCGCTGGAGCGCCAGATCGACGACATGCCGCGCCGCGACGTGATCGCCGCGTCGCTGCAAGGCCGCGGCGCGCTCATCAAGGTGCGCGACATGAACGAGGCCTGCGAGATTGCCAACGTGATCGCGCCGGAGCACCTGGAGATCTCGGCTGAAGACCCGCAGCAGTGGGGCGACCGGATTCGCCACGCCGGCGCCATCTTCCTCGGCAAGTTCACGAGCGAGAGCCTTGGCGACTATTGCGCGGGGCCCAACCACGTGCTGCCGACCTCGCGCACGGCGCGCTTCTCGTCGCCGCTGGGCGTATACGACTTCATCAAGCGCTCGAGTCTCATCGAGGTGAGCGAGGGCGGCGCCCGCATGCTCGGCGAGATCGCGGCCGAACTGGCATACGGCGAAGGGCTGCAGGCGCATGCACGCAGCGCCGAGTACCGTCTGCATCACGAGTCCTGACATGCGCGACGACGCCCAGCGGCCCGCGTATTGCCAGACGACGCCGGTGACCGCCCGGCGTCGCTCCCGCACCATCGCGGCTTCACTCTTTTGCGCTTTCCCGGTCTCGCCGGGGCGCCGCGCACGGCGCGCGGCGGCCGCGCTCGGCGCATTCGCCTTGTTCGGCGTGGGCGCGGTTGCCGGCACGCCAGCGCATGCGGCCGGTAACTATTGCCAACACGCCGCGTTTGGCAACACCTCGGCTGAGCGCATGACCGTTTGCGTACACCGGCAGGCGTTCGACAACGACGTCTACGTGTTGCGGCTCGACGGCAAGACCGCGTTGCGCGGCACCGACGAGGAAGTCGCGCACGGCGTGTTCGGCCGTGTCGGCAACCGGCTCGTCGCCATGCGTTGCGAGGCCGAGGCCGCTCCCGCGCGCGTGAGCCCGGCGGTCGCGCAGGCGCTTTCCTGGCAGACGGGCGTGCGCGTGCAGCGCATCACCGACGCGCTGGGCAGCGTCGAGACCGGCCGCCGCTGCAGCGTGAAGATCGACGGCGCCGACGCCGGCATGCTGACGTTCGCCTTCGACTGATGTCATCTCCCAAGACCTTGCCCCCGAGCCCGCGCCCCATGTCCGTCGACCAAGTGATTCGCCCCGACGTGCTCGCCATGAGCACCTATCCCGTGCCCGATGCCAGCGGCTTCCTGAAGCTCGACGCGATGGAGAACCCATACGGCCTGCCCGATGCGCTTCGCACCGCGCTGGGCCAGCGGCTCGCCGACGTGGCGCTCAATCGCTATCCGGCGCCGCGTCCGGCGGCGCTGCTCGGCAAGCTCGCGCGCACCATGGGCGTGCCGGCCGGCGCGAGCCTGCTGCTGGGCAACGGTTCGGACGAGATCATCAGCATGATCGCGACGGCCACGGCGCGCCCGGGGGCCGCCGTGATCGCGCCGACGCCCGGCTTCGTGATGTACGAGGTGTCCTCGCGTCTGGCCGGCATGGCGTTCGTGGGCGTGCCGCTGCGCCCGGATTTCTCGCTGGACATGCCGGCCATGCTCAACGCCATTGCGGCGCATCCGGGTGCGGTGGTGTACCTGGCCTACCCGAACAACCCGACCGGCAACCTGTTCGACGACGCCGACATCGAGACCCTCGTGCGGGCGGCCGGCCGCGGCCTGGTGGTCATCGACGAGGCGTACCAGCCGTTCGCGGGCAAGACCTGGATGCCCCGATTGCCGGAATTTGCGAACCTGCTGGTCATGCGCACGGTGTCGAAGCTCGGCCTGGCCGGCATCCGCCTGGGCTACGTGGCGGGCAGCGCGGCCTGGCTCGAACAGCTCGACAAGGTGCGCCCGCCCTACAACGTGAACGTGCTCACGCAGGCCTGCGCCGACTTCATGCTCGATCATCTGGACGTGCTCGACGCGCAGGCGGCCGAGCTGCGGGCCGAGCGCAGCCGGCTGGCGGCCGCCGTGGCGGCGTTGCCCGGGGTGACGGTGTTCCCGAGCGACGCGAATTTCCTGCTCGTGCGCGTGCCGGACGCCGACAAAACCCACGCGGGCCTGCTCGCGCACAAGGTGCTGATCAAAAACGTGGGTAAAATGCACGTGTTGCTGGCCAATTGCCTGCGGCTGACGGTCGGCACCCCCACGGAGAATGCGGCGATGGTCCACGCCCTGGCCGCATCACTCTAACAAGCCATACGACGAGAACTCACCATCATGCGCATTGCGGAAGTCGTTCGCGATACCAGCGAAACGCAAATACGCGTCAAGATCGACCTGGACGGCACCGGCCGGAAGACGCTCGATACCGGCGTGCCGTTTCTGGACCACATGCTCGACCAGATCGCGCGCCACGGCCTCATCGACATGGAAGTCGAAGCCAAGGGCGATACCTTCATCGACGATCATCACACGGTGGAAGACGTCGGCATCACGCTGGGCATGGCCGTTGCCAAGGCGATCGGCGACAAGAAGGGCATCGTGCGCTATGGCCACAGCTATGTGCCGCTCGACGAGGCGCTCTCGCGCGTGGTGATCGACTTCTCAGGGCGTCCGGGCCTCGAATTTCATGTGCCGTTCACGCGCGCTCGCGTGGGCAACTTCGACGTCGACCTGACCATCGAATTCTTCCGCGGGTTCGTCAACCATGCGGGCGTGACGCTGCACGTCGACAACCTGCGCGGTATCAACGCCCACCACCAGTGCGAGACAGTGTTCAAGGCGTTCGGCCGTGCGCTGCGCATGGCGGTGGAGATCGATCCGCGTGCGGCGGGTGTGGTGCCGTCCACGAAGGGCAGCCTGTAACGCCAGTGGGGCCAATGAGGCCAATGAGGCCAATGAGGCCAATGAGGCCAATGGGGCCAATGCGGCCAGCGGGGGCCAGTGAGTCGGGCAGAGCGGGCGGTGCCTGCCGTTGCTGGGCAGCCCGCCGGGCGCGACACCCTGCAAGACGCATCATCGACCGACCGGATGCCGCCGCCATCTGGCTTTACGACGTCCTGACGACGCCCCTATGACGCTTGATGCCTTCAAGTTCTTCATCTCGCTGCTGGCGCTGATCAACCCGCTGGGTGCGATCCCGCTGTTCATCAGCCTGACGTCCACGCAGACGCGCGAAGAGAAGCGGCATACGATCGACATTGCGGCCATTGCCGTGGCGCTGGTCGTGGCGGGATCGGGCCTGTTCGGCGAGTCGATCATCCGGTTCTTCGGCATTTCGATCGCGTCGCTCGAAGTCGGCGGCGGGGTGATCATGCTGCTCATGGCGGTCAACATGATCAACGCGCAGACCGGCAACACGCGCGCGACCGCCGAGGAGCGCCACGAGGCGGAGGAGCGGCCGAACATCGCCGTGGTGCCGCTGGCGATTCCGCTGCTCACCGGGCCGGGCACGATCAGCACCGTGATCATCTACTCGGGCCGCGCGCATGGCTGGGCGCAGATCCTGGCGCTCGTCGCGATCGGGGCAGGGGTGGGCGCGGTGTGCTGGGTGGCGCTGCGCAGCGCCGGGCGCATCGAGGGCTGGCTCGGTCGCACGGGCATCAATATCGGCACGCGCCTGATGGGGTTGATCCTCTCGGCGCTGGCCGTGGAATTCATTATCGATGGTTTGAAAATACTGCTGCCGGGTTTGAGATGAACAAGATTGCGATTGTCGACTACGGGATGGGCAACCTGCGCTCGGTCTACCAGGCGCTGCGTGCCGCCGCGCCGCAGGCCGACGTGAGCATCAGCAGCGACGCCGCCGAGATTCGCGCCGCCGACCGCGTGGTGCTGCCGGGACAGGGCGCGATGCGCGACTGCATGGGCTGTCTGAACGAATCGGGGCTGCGCGAAGCGGTGCTCGAGGCGGCCGCCACGAAGCCGATGTTCGGCGTGTGCGTGGGCGAGCAGATGCTCTTCGACGTCTCGGAAGAGGGCAACACGCCGGCGCTCGGCCTGTTGCCGGGGCGCGTGGTGCGCTTCGAGCTCGACGGCCGGGTGCAGGACGACGGCTCGCGCTTCAAGGTGCCGCAAATGGGCTGGAACCGCGTGCGCCAGACCCAGTCCCACCCGATCTGGGCGGGCGTGGCCGACGACAGCTACTTCTACTTCGTGCACAGCTATTACGTTGTGCCGGCAAAGCCCGAACTGACGGCCGGCGAGACGGTCTACGGCGTGCCCTTTACCTGTGCAGTGGCTAAAGATAATATCTTCGCCACCCAGTTTCACCCGGAAAAGAGCGCCCAGGCGGGTCTTGCCCTTTATCGCAATTTTGCGCAGTGGAAGCCCTGAGCGTCACCCGTGCGGCGCACCGGCGCCCGGGGTGCCTTCCAGAGCGTACTCCCTGTCACCGCTTATACTGTGTGTCATGTTGATGAAACCGATCCCGACGTGCCGGCCCCCGGCAGGGCAGGGGTCGGTTTCGTGTTGTCCGCGTAAATTGCGAATATCTTTTTCTTCCCACTAGCGACGTTTCACGATTGCCTATGCTGCTCATCCCGGCCATCGACCTTAAAGACGGTCAATGTGTTCGCCTCAAACAAGGCGACATGGATCAAGCCACCGTATTCTCGGAGGACCCCGCTGCAATGGCCCGACACTGGGTCGAGCAAGGCGCGCGCCGCCTCCATCTGGTGGACTTGAACGGCGCATTCGTCGGCAAGCCGCGCAACGAGGCGGCCATCCGCTCGATCATCCAGGAAGTCGGCGCCGATATCCCGGTGCAACTGGGCGGCGGCATTCGCGACCTGAATACCATCGAACGCTATCTGGACGACGGGCTGTCGTATGTGATCATCGGCACGGCGGCGGTGAAGGATCCGGGCTTCCTGAAGGACGCCTGCAGCGCGTTCGGCGGCCACATCATCGTGGGGCTCGACGCCAAGGACGGCAAGGTCGCCACCGACGGCTGGAGCAAGCTGAGCGGCCACGAAGTCGTGGATCTGGCGCGCAAGTTCGAAGACTACGGCATCGAGTCGATCATCTACACCGACATCGGCCGCGACGGCATGCTCCAGGGCATCAACATCGACGCGACCGTGCGCCTTGCGCAGTCGGTGAGCGTGCCGGTGATCGCCAGCGGCGG
Organism: Pandoraea sp. CB10b_02; assembly: GCF_002216225.1. Taxonomy (NCBI): domain Bacteria; kingdom Pseudomonadati; phylum Pseudomonadota; class Betaproteobacteria; order Burkholderiales; family Burkholderiaceae; genus Pandoraea; species Pandoraea sp. CB10b_02. Next base: position 120,711 of record NZ_NJGW02000010.1, on the reverse strand, counting down.
CCTGTCGAACCTCGAAGACATCGACGCCCTGTGCAAGGTCGAGAGCGAGGGCATCGAAGGCGTCATCTGCGGCCGCGCGATTTACTCGGGCGACCTGAACTTCTCGTCGGCGCAAACGCGTGCGGACGAGCTTTCCGAAGGAGCGGCATAAGCGGGGCGCCGGCTGCGGCCGTCTCGCGTGCCAACATCATGGCTCTCGCTAAACGCATCATCCCGTGTCTGGACGTGACGGCCGGCCGCGTGGTCAAGGGCGTCAACTTCGTCGAACTTCGCGACGCGGGCGACCCCGTGGAGATCGCTCGCCGTTATGACGAGCAGGGCGCCGACGAACTGACGTTCCTCGATATTACGGCGACCTCCGACGGCCGCGACCTCATCCTGCCCATTATCGAAGCGGTGGCCGCGCAGGTCTTCATCCCGCTCACCGTGGGCGGCGGGGTTCGCGAAGTGGCCGACGTGCGTCGCCTGCTCAACGCCGGCGCGGACAAGGTCAGCATGAACTCGTCGGCCGTGGCGAATCCGCAACTGGTCGCCGACGCGGCGTCCAAGTACGGCTCGCAGTGCATCGTCGTGGCAATCGACGCCAAGCGCGTCTCGGCCGACGGCGAAGCGCCGCGCTGGGAAGTCTTCACCCACGGCGGGCGCAAGGGCACGGGCCTGGACGCCGTGGAGTGGGCACGCCGCGTCGAAGCCCTGGGCGCGGGCGAGATCCTGCTCACCAGCATGGACCGCGACGGTACGAAGAGCGGCTTCGACCTGGCGCTCACGCGCGCCGTGTCGGACGCCGTGAGCATTCCCGTCATCGCCTCGGGCGGCGTGGGCTCGCTGGCCGATCTGGCCAACGGCGTGACCGAAGGGCATGCCGACGCCGTTCTCGCCGCGAGCATCTTCCACTACGGCGAGCACACCGTCGGCGAGGCCAAGCGCTTCATGGCCGACAAGGGTATTTCGGTGCGGCTCTGAACGGAAATCGAAGCATCATGACGCAAGACTGGCTGGACAAGGTAAGTTGGGACGCACAGGGGCTCGTGCCCGTGATCGCGCAGGAAGTCGGCAGCAACGACGTGCTGATGTTCGCCTGGATGAATCGCGAGGCGCTCGCGCGCACGGTCGAGACGGGCGAAGCCGTCTACTACTCGCGCTCGCGCAAGCGCCTGTGGCACAAGGGCGAGGAATCGGGGCACGTGCAGAAGGTGCACGAGATCCGGCTGGACTGCGACGAGGACGTGGTGCTGCTCAAGGTCGAGCAGATCGACGGCATTGCGTGCCACACCGGCCGCCATTCCTGTTTCTTCCAGAAGTTCGAGGGCAGCGCCGGGGATGGCCGTTGGGTCACCGTCGAGCCGGTGCTCGAGGACCCGCACAAGATCTACAAGTGACCGCCATGAACGATACGCTCGCGCGTGTTGCCGAAGTGATCGCCTCGCGCAAGGGCGGCGATCCCGACAAGTCCTACGTCGCCCGCCTGTTTCACAAGGGCGATGACGCCATCTGCAAGAAGATCGGCGAAGAGGCCACCGAGGTGGTGCTCGCGGCGAAGGACATCCGCATTGGCGGCGCGGCCGACCCGCGCCAGAAGCTCGTCAACGAAACCGCCGATCTGTGGTTTCACTGCATGGTGTTGCTCGCCCACCACGACCTGAGCCCGAACGAAGTGCTCGCCGAGCTGGCGCGCCGCGAGGGGCTCTCCGGCCTCGTGGAAAAGGCCCAGCGGGGCACGCGCGGCGAGCACGCGGACTGACGCCGACCCCAGGCCGATATGTCGCGCAGGCTTGCGCGAGGAGACGTTGCATGAACGACCCGCACATTCCCGGCTCGCCGGGCAGCACCGACAACCCCTACGTCGCGACGGTGCCCAGCGCCGAGCAGGAGCGCGCGCTGCGCAAGCTCACGCACGTGCTCTACGCGCTCTATGCGCTGTTCTGGCTCACGGGCGGCGTGACCGCCATCGTTGCGATCATCGTCAATTACGTCAAGCGCGACGACACCGTTGGCACGCTCTACGCTTCGCACTTCACGTGGCAGATCCGCACGTTCTGGTGGTCGGTGGTCTGGGGCGTGCTGGGCGTGGCGCTGGCCGTGGTGATGGTCGGCTTCGCCATACTCTGGGTGCTAGGCATCTGGACGCTGTATCGCATCGTCAAGGGCTGGCTCTATCTGAACGACAGCAAGCCCATGTACGCCGCGCGCGCCTGAGGACGCCCTCCGCCGCGCAGATTCATTCGGGAATTCGAGAGGAAGACACACGCATGACGCACGAGAACTGTATCTTCTGCAAGATCGTCGCCGGGCAGATTCCGAGCGCACAGGTCTATGCCGACGAGGACGTGGTGGTGTTCAAGGACATCAACCCGGCTGCCGATCTCCATCTGCTCATGGTGCCGCGCAAGCACATCGCCACGCTGCAGGACTGCCAGGCGCAGGACCAGGCGCTGCTCGGCAAGATGATGCTGCTCGCGCCGAAGCTGGCCGCCGAGCAGGGCTATCGTTTCGATGGCAACACCGGCAACATCGACGGCAACGGCTTTCGCGTGGTGACCAACACCGGGCCGGGCGGCGGGCAGGAGGTTTATCATTTGCACATGCACATTCTGGCCGGGCCGCGCCCGTGGAAGCGCATGTAACGGCGGGAGACGGCCGGATGTGGCGGGTGTGGCGGATGTGGCGGGCCCGCGAGGCGCGACAGTAGCAGTGACGGCGACCGCCACGGCGGCACGGGGGCGGGCGGGGCGACGAATCGACGAATCGCCGAATCGACGAATCGCCGCACCGGCCTCGCGCGAGGCGCATCGGCCGCGCATGGGGAATCGTTTCACGAAACATTTATTTCTACCCGGCGTCCGGCCCGGTTACGATGCTGGACGTGACGCACGATGTGCCACAATGGGGCATGTTGCTGCGGACACGGGGGCAGAAATGGCGCATAGCCGTTATGGCGCACAGCCGTTCCGCGGGCATGTGGGCTCGACAAGATCCCGGCGCGAGGCGACCGGGGTGGGAAACGCAAGGAGAGTGGTCATGGGTTCGTTGAGTATTTGGCACTGGCTGATCGTGCTGGTGATCGTGATGATGGTTTTCGGCACCAAGAAGCTGCGCAACATCGGCAGCGATCTGGGCGGTGCGGTCAAGGGCTTCAAGGACGGCATGAAGGAGGGCGAAGGCGCTCCCGGCGCCAAGGAAGATCCGGCGAGCGCCAAGGAACTGCGCGATTCGACCACCATCGACGTGCAGGCCAAGGACGCCAGCAATCACAAGCAAGGCTGAGTTCGCGTCGACATGATCGATCTCGGCCTTTCCAAACTGATGTTGATCGGCGTCGTGGCGCTGGTCGTGATCGGTCCCGAGCGCTTGCCGAAGGTGGCTCGCACGGCGGGCGCGCTCTTCGGCCGCGCACAGCGTTACATCAACGACGTGAAGGCCGAGGTCAGCCGCGAGATGGAGCTCGACGAGCTGCGCAACATGCGCCACGAGTTCGAGGACGCCGCCCGCAGCGCGCAGAACACCATTCAAAAGCAGCTGCATGAGCAGGAAGCGTCCTTGAACGAGGCCTGGGCGAGCGCCACGGGCACGTCGACGTCGGACGGCAGCGGCAGCGATGCGGCAACCGGTTCCGACAGTTACCTCGCCGAGCCGGTGGTGACCTCCGGTTATCGTGCGTCCGTCAGGCGCCGCAACTGGCGCGTGCGGCGCGCGGCAACGCCCGTGTGGTTCAAGCAGGCCAGCGCGACGCGCACGCGAGTGCAGTCCGGGGCGGCGCGCGTGGCGCGTCACACGCCGGCCAAGCTGCGCCGGCCGATCAAGTTCTTCTGAGGTTGCCGCGCACCGCACTGCACGCCATCGGGCACACCCACGGGTACGGTAAGTGGCCTCATTCCTGGATAAGTCGACGTGAGCGACGAGAAGCAAATCCCCGCAGGGGGGACCGAAGAGACTTTCATCTCGCACCTGATCGAGTTGCGTAACCGCATCATTCGCGCGGGCGCCTCGGTGATCGTAGTGTTCCTTTCGCTCGTCTACTGGGCGCCGGACATCTTCCGGTTGCTGGCCCGCCCGCTGATGCAGTCGCTGCCGGCCGACGGCAAGCTCATCGTTACCGACATCACCGGCTCGTTCTTCGTACCGATGAAGGTCACGCTGATGGTGGCCTTCGTGATTGCGCTGCCCATCGTGCTCTATCAGGCATGGGCGTTCGTCGCGCCGGGGCTGTACCAGCACGAGAAGAAGCTCGTCATGCCGCTGGTCGTGAGCAGCTACACGCTCTTTCTGGTCGGCATGGCGTTCGCGTACTTCCTCGTCTTTCCGACGGTTTTCCACTTCATTGCGCACTACAACGCGCCACTTGGCGCGGAGATGAACACCGATATCGACAATTACCTGAGTTTCGTCCTGACCATGTTCCTATGTTTCGGGGTGACGTTCGAGGTGCCGGTCGTGGTGGTCGTGCTCGCGCGCATGGGCGTGGTGAGCATCGACAAACTCAAGCAGGTGCGCCCCTACGTGGTGGTGGGCGCCTTCGTGCTGGCCGCCGTGGTGACGCCGCCTGACATCCTTTCGCAATTGATGCTGGCCGTTCCGCTGTGCATCCTGTACGAACTGGGGCTGATCGCGGCGCGTTTGTTCGTCAAGCAAGGCAAGGCGACGGACGAGAGCGAGCAGAACGGCGAGGCCACGCCGTAGGCAAGCGCGGGCCTTGCCGGCGTCGAGGGCACGGCTCGAAGAACCGGTGGCGAATGGAGCGGCAATGGGCGCCGGGAGAGGCCCTGGTCTGCCGTCCGTCAGCCGCCGCGCGCGGTGCGCCATCGCCCAAAAACGGAACGGCCGCGCCGAAGCGTAGCCGTTGGTTCTTGCCGATCCAGGGCACGGTGGGGTGATCGACGGTCAGGTCAGTCGCTGCTGTTCTCGTCGCTGCCGTCGTCCTCGTCCTGCACCGGCCGCTTGGGCGGTGGCGGGCGCTTGCCGATCGTCACCATCAGGTCGAGCTCCTTCTTCTTGCGCGTGACGTGCAGCTTGGCTTGCGTGCCCGGCTTGATCTGCGCGATGACGTTGAGCAGTTCGGTGGTGTCGCGGATCGCGTCGCCGTCGACTTTCGTCAGGATGTCGCCCGGCTGCACGCCAGCCTTGTCGGCCGGCCCGCCCTGGACCACGCCGGCGATGATCACGCCGGAGTCCTGTTGCAGGCCGAACGACTCGGCGATGTCCGAGGTGATGTCCTGCGGCTCGACGCCGACCCAGCCGCGCGTGACGGTTCCCGTGGTAATGATGCTCTCGAGCACCGAGCGCGCCGTCGACACCGGAATCGCGAAGCCGATACCCATGTTGCCGCCGCTGCGCGAGTAGATCGCCGTGTTGATGCCGAGCAGGTTGCCGTTCACGTCGACCAGCGCGCCGCCCGAGTTGCCGGGATTGATGGCCGCATCCGTCTGAATGAAGTTCTCGAACGTGCTGATGTCGAGGTGGTTGCGCCCGAGCGCGCTGATAATGCCCATGGTGACCGTCTGGCCCACGCCGAACGGGTTGCCGATGGCCAGCACCACGTCGCCCACGCGCACCTGGTCCATGCGGCCGAGCGTGATGGCGGGCAGGTTGTCCAGCGTGATCTTGAGGACGGCCAGATCCGTTTCGGGGTCGCTGCCGACGAGCTTGGCGCGGGCCTTGCGGCCGTCGGCGAGGGCGACTTCGATCTCGTCGGCGCCGTCCACCACGTGATGATTCGTGAGAATATAGCCTTCGCTGCTCACGATCACGCCCGAGCCGAGGCTCGACACCGGGTCTTGCCGCACCGTGCCACCGCCGTCGCCGAAGAAGTAGCGGAACAACGGATCATCGAGGCGCGGGTCGCGGTTCTGCTTTTGCTCCTTGCTGGAAAAAATGCTGACGACCGCAGGCATGGCTTTTTGCGCGCCATCGGCGTATGAGCCGGCTGCCGGCTTGTCCGACAGGCTCGGGGCGACTTCCTGCAAGGCGATGATCGGATTGGCGAGTTGCTTGCCGAACGAACCCTGGCGTTGCAGCCACTGCGGCTTGAGGGTGGCGATGATGAAAAGCAACGCAAGCAGCACGGTGACCGCTTGCGCGAACAGTAGCCAGAAGCGTCTGAGCATGAAAGAGCGAGGCCTTATATGAATCGTGTTGAACTGGAATTGTATCTGAACGATACCCTGCAAATCGGGCAATTTCGCGATTACTGCCCGAATGGCCTGCAGGTCGAAGGCTGCGGCGAGATCAGGAAAATCGCCAGCGGCGTGAGCGCGAGCCTGGCATTTCTCGAAGCCGCCCGGGACTGGGGCGCCGACGCCGTCCTCGTTCACCACGGCTATTTCTGGAAGAACGAGGATGCCCGCATTACCGGCATGAAGCGGCGTCGTCTGGGCGTGCTGATCGACAACGACATCAGCCTGTTTGCCTTTCATCTGCCGCTGGACGCCCATCCCGAGTTCGGCAATAACGCACAACTGGGCAAATCGCTCGGTTTAGCCGACGATGGCGGCCGTTTCGGCCCGGATCAGCTCGGCTGGCTGGGCGCACCCGAGCAGCCGACGACCTTGGCCGCGCTGGCGTCCCATGTCGAGGCCCGTCTGGGCCGCACGCCGCTGATGCTAGGCGAGCCCGGGCGCGAAGTGCGACGCGTGGCGTGGTGTACCGGCGGAGCGCAGGGCTTTTTCGAAGCGGCCATCGCGGCCGGGGCCGACGTCTACATCAGCGGCGAAGTGTCCGAACCGACCACCCATCTGGCGCGCGAGAGCGGCGTGGGGTATCTGGCGGCGGGGCATCACGCGACCGAGCGCGGGGGCGCAAGGGCGCTGGGCGAACATGTCGCCGCACGCTTCGGGCTCGAGCATCGGTTTTTCGACATCCCGAATCCGGTCTGACCGTCCGCCGGTCAGGGCCGGGCGCAGCCGGGGCGCGAGGCACCCCGGCGGGCGGAGGCAAAGGGGCCGGAAGGGAAGAAAAGGGAATAAAGGAAAGGGGAATAAAGGAAAAGGGCGGGAACGCCGGGATCAGCCGTTCTGCTTCTTGAGGCTGTCGCGAATTTCGCGCAGCAAAACGATGTCCTCCGGCGTGGGCGCCGGGGCTTCGGGCGCTGCCGGGGCCGGGCGCTTGAGGCGGTTGATCTGCTTGACCATCACGAAAATGATGAAGGCCAGGATCAGGAAGTTCAGCGCGACGGTGATGAAGTTGCCGTAGCCGAAGACTGCCACGCCGGCCTTGGTCAGGTCGGCATAGGACGCCGGGTTGCCCTTGAAGTCGGGAGGGATCGATCCGAGAAGAATGAATTTGCTGGAGAAGTCGAGCCCGCCGAAGATGGCGCCGACGACCGGCATGATGAGGTCTTTGACGACCGAATCGACGATCTTGCCGAAGGCGCCGCCGATAATGACACCGACGGCCAGGTCGATCACATTGCCTTTGACGGCAAATTCCTTGAATTCCGACATGAAGCTCATGCCATTCCTCCGCTGTTTTGATGAGTCGCCGGGGACAGCACTGCTGCGCCAGCCCTCATGAATTGGCATTGATTGTTACCGGCAGTGGCCGGGGGGCTGAAAGGCAACGGCATCGGCGGCATCGGTCGATGTCACGCGTTTGCCATAGGTCTGGCCCGATGTCGCCGGGGCGAGACAGGGAAAATGATGACTAAATGTCGTGCACGCGTCAACGAAAGCGGCGATCATAGCGGTTCTCGTGCAGCATCCCAGAAGCGAAACCCCGGGTGGCCGCCGGCCACCCGCAGGGTGCGTCAATCCTTTGAAAATACGCGAAAACCACTAGGAGGCTGGGGCGTTTTGCCGTTGTTTCAGGCATTTGCGCTCGCGTATGATTTAAGGTTGACGGAAATACAAATTCAACCGTGTGGGGCTTGTGATGAGTGACAATCAAGAAAAGGCCGTCGACAGTAGCCGCCGGAATCTGCTGATTGCAACGTCCGTAGCTGGAGGCGTGGGCGGCGTTGCAACTCTGGTTCCTTTCGTCAGTTCCCTCGAACCCTCGGAGCGCGCCAAGGCAGGCGGGGCGCCAGTCGAGGCCGACATCAGCAACCTCAAGCCCGGTGAGAAGATGACCGTGGCGTGGCGCGGCCTGCCCGTGTGGATCGTGCGCCGCACCCCCGAGGAGATGGCTTCGCTGTCCAAAGTGACGTCCGAGCTGGCCGATCCGGACTCCAAGGGAACGTTTTCCTACCCGATGCCCGAGTACTGCAAGAACGCGTATCGTGCGCGTGCCGAGCACAAGGACGTGCTCGTGGTGGTCGGCATCTGCACCCACCTCGGCTGCATTCCTTCCGGCCCTTACCAGGCGAATGCCATTCCGGCGCTGGGCAAGGACCCGGGCTTCCTGTGCCCGTGCCACGGTTCCACCTACGATATGTCGGGCCGCGTGTTCAAGAACAAGCCGGCGCCCCTGAATCTCGACGTTCCCCGTTTCATGTTCGTGAACGACACCAAGATCGTGATCGGTAAAGACGAAAAAGGAGAAGCGTAATCATGGCCGCCGACAAACAGGTCGACACGACGGGCTTGCTGGGCTGGATCGATCGTCGGTTTCCGCTGACGCAGCTTTGGAAGGATCACGCCGCCGAGTATTACGCGCCCAAGAACTTCAACTTCTGGTATTTCTTCGGATCGCTGGCCATGCTGGTGCTGGTGATCCAGATTCTCACCGGCATTTTCCTGGTGATGAACTACAAGCCCGACGCCAACCTCGCGTTCGCCTCTGTCGAGTACATCATGCGCGAAGTGCCGTGGGGCTGGCTCATTCGCTACATGCACTCGACGGGCGCCTCGATGTTCTTCGTCGTGGTGTATCTGCACATGTTCCGCGGGCTGCTCTACGGTTCGTACCGCAAGCCGCGCGAGCTGGTCTGGGTGTTCGGCTGCCTGATCTTCCTGTGCCTGATGGCCGAAGCTTTCATGGGCTATCTGCTGCCCTGGGGGCAAATGTCGTACTGGGGCGCGCAGGTGATCGTGAACCTGTTCTCCGCGATTCCGTTCATCGGCCCCGACCTGTCGCTGTGGATTCGCGGCGACTACGTGGTGTCCGACGCCACGCTCAACCGCTTCTTCGCGTTCCATGTGATCGCCATCCCGCTGGTGCTGATCGGGCTGATCGTCGCGCACATCATTGCATTGCACGAAGTCGGCTCCAACAACCCCGACGGCGTGGAGATCAAGGACAAGAAGGACGCCAACGGCCGGCCGCTCGACGGAATTCCGTTCCATCCGTACTACACCGTGCACGACATCATGGGCGTGGGCGTATTCCTGATGGTGTTCTCGGCGATCGTCTTCTTCGCGCCGACGATGGGCGGCTACTTCCTCGAGGCGAACAACTTCGTGCCGTCCGATCCCCTGAAGACGCCGCCGCACATCGCGCCGGTCTGGTATTTCACGCCGTTCTACTCGATGCTGCGCGCGACGACCGACGACTTCAAGCATGTGCTGATGGCGCTGGCGGTGATCGTCACGGCGGTGTGGTGGATCAAGGGCAAGGCGGCCGCGACCACCAAGGTGGCGGCCTCCGGCGGCGTGGTGCTGCTGTTGCTCGCGATGTATCTGACCGAAGCCAAGTTCTGGGGCGTGGTCGTGATGGGCGGCGCGGTAGTGACGCTCTTCTTCCTGCCGTGGCTCGACAAGAGCCCGGTGAAGTCCATTCGTTACCGTCCGGGCTTCCACAAGGTGCTGTTGGGTATTCTCGTCGTCGTTTTCGCTGTGCTGGGCTATCTGGGGATTCAGGAACCGACCCCGGTGAAGACCGCGATCTCGCAGGTCGGCGCGCTGTATTACTTCGGGTTCTTCTGGCTGATGCCGCTCTGGAGCAAGCGGGGCGCGTTCAAGCCGGTGCCGGATCGCGTGACGTTTGCGGCGCATTGAGCGCACTGAATCGACGACTAGGGATATCAAGATGAAAAAACTGTTGCTCATCCTGGCGCTCCTCAGTGGTTTCGCGGCGCCGGCCATGGCTGAAGAGGGGGCGGCGCTGGACACGGCGCCGAACCGGATCGACGATCTGGCATCGCTGCAGCGGGGCGCGAAACTGTTCGTGAACTACTGCCTGAACTGCCATTCGGCGGCCTCGATGCGGTATTCGCGGCTCAAGGACCTGGGATTGTCGGAAGCCGACATCAAGAACAATCTGCTTTTCACGACCGACAAGGTGGGCGAGACGATGACCGTGGCCATGCGCGCGGCGGACGCCAAGGCGTGGTTCGGCTCGGCCCCGCCGGACTTGTCGGTGGAGGCGCGGGCGCGCGGCACGGACTGGCTTTATACGTACCTGCGGACCTTCTATCGGGACGATACACGCCCGACCGGCTGGAACAACCTGGCGTTTCCGAATGTGGGCATGCCGAACCCGTTCTGGCAGTTGCAGGGGCAGCGTGGATTGAAGCATGCGGAGGGCGCGCAGCATGGCCCGGCCCAATTCGTGCAGATTACGCAGGGGACGATGAAACCGGTGGAATTCGATTCTGCGGTGGCCGATCTGGTATCTTATCTGGATTGGATGTCGGAACCGGCGCAGCGCACGCGCCGGCAGTTGGGCGTCTGGGTTTTGTTGTTCTTGGGACTCTTTACGGTACTTGCCTGGCGCCTGAATGCGGCCTATTGGAAGGACGTGAAGTAAAATAACGTCTGTACGACGGGGCCAGGGTATGGGAAGCGTCGATTTCCCGCCCCGGCCCCGTTGGTTTTTAAGGAAGACGCGCTATGATGGTTTTGTACTCGGGCACGACGTGCCCCTTCTCCCAGCGTTGCCGGCTGGTTTTGTTCGAAAAAGGCATGGATTTCGAAATCCGTGACGTCGACCTGTTCAACAAGCCGGAAGACATTGCGGTGATGAACCCGTACGGTCAGGTGCCGATCCTCGTCGAGCGCGATCTGATTCTGTACGAATCGAACATCATCAACGAGTACATTGACGAGCGATTCCCGCATCCGCAACTGATGCCGGCCGATCCGGTGCAACGTGCTCGTGCGCGCCTGTTCCTGTTCAACTTCGAGAAAGAGTTGTTCGTGCATGTAAGTACGCTGGAGAACGACAAGGGCAAGGCGGCCGAGAAACTGCACGAGAAGGCACGTTTGTCGATTCGTGATCGCCTGACGCAGCTCGCGCCGATTTTCATGAAGAACAAATACATGTTGGGCGAGGAGTTCTCGATGCTCGACGTGGCGATCGCGCCGTTGCTGTGGCGTCTGGATCACTATGGCATCGAGTTGTCGAAGAATGCCGCGCCGTTGATGAAGTATGCCGAGCGGATTTTCAGCCGTCCGGCGTACATTGAAGCGCTGACGCCGTCCGAGAAGGTCATGCGTCGCTAATGCGTTGATTGCCCGCTGGCGGGGCCGGTCCGTCGATGGTGATGGACGGGGCTCGCGGCGGGGCGAGTTGGTCATATGCCTGAAACGTCTACCAAGCCTTACCTTTTGCGCGCGCTGTACGAGTGGTGTACCGACAACGGATACACGCCGTATCTGGCCGTGCATGTCGATGCCAAGACGCGTGTGCCGCGCGAGTTTGTGAAAGATGGCGAGATCGTGCTGAACATCAGCTTCGATGCCACGAGCGGGCTCCAGATGGGCAACGACTGGATTGAGTTCAGCGCTCGTTTCGGCGGCATTTCACAGAAGGTGGAAGTGCAGGTGTCGAACGTGCTGGCGATTTACGCCCGCGAGAATGGCCAGGGCATGGCGTTCCCGGTCGACAAGCAGGCGTCTGCGGACGACGGTGCCGTGCTGGAAGCGGCACCGCCGGTGCAGGCGTCCGACGATGACGATTCGGATCCTACGCGCCCAGGTGGCGGTGCGGCTGGCGGCAATGCCGGACGTGCTCGTCTGAAGGTGGTGAAGTAATCCGCGACGGTGGGCCAGTGGAAGGGCGAGCGATCGCGATTTCGACGGCCTGCCGGGATGGACGATTTTGCACTCCCGGATCGCCGCAGTGACCGACGAATCGGTTATAATGTGCGACTTCGCCGGCTTAGCTCATCTGGTAGAGCAGTTGATTTGTAATCATCAGGTGGCGGGTTCGAGTCCTGCAGCCGGCACCAATAAAATCAAGGGGTTACGTGAATTTCACGTAACCCCTTGTGCTTTCTGGGCGTTGAAAAGTACATTTTCGGTACAGTCAGCTCTCAGAACAGGTACATGGCGACCATCGTCAAGACGCCTTCCGGCACGTGGAAGGCAGTCATCCGCAAGATCGGTTGGCCGACTACGGCCAAGACTTTCCGCACCAAACGTGACGCCGAGGATTGGGCGCGCCGGACCGAAGATGAGATGGTTCGGGGTGTCTACCTGTCGCGTGCTCCCTCCGAAAAACTCACGGTGTCAGCCGCACTGAAGCGGTATATGGAAGAGGTGTCGGTTACCAAGAAGCCGACGACGCAGCGCAGCGAGCGCTTCACCTCGCAGCACTTGGATGCATTCTTCGGAAAGTACTCCATGGCAGCCGTGAGTGCCGAATTGGTGGCCAAATACCGCGACGAGCGCCTGGCCGCCGGCAGGTCGAACAACACCGTTCGCATCGAGCTGGCAATGCTCGGACACCTATTCCGGGTAGCTATCCAAGAGTGGGGGATCGGCCTCACCTTCAATCCGGTGGCCAATATCCGCAAACCGAGTCCGGGGGCCGGCCGGGATCGCCGCTTGAACCCGGAGGAACAAAAGCGATTGTTCGATGCTGTCGGCGCTCATAGCAACCCGATGCTGGGCTGGATTGTGCGGCTTGCGGTCGAGACCGGTATGCGGTCGTCTGAGATCACTGGCCTACACCGTTCACAGGTCGATGTGGACCGGCGTCTCGTTACCTTGAAGGACACAAAGAACGGTTCAGGACGAGTGGTTCCATTGACCCGCGCGGCGACTGAGATTCTTCGCACCGCGCTGGACAATCCTGTGCGGCCGATCGACACAGATCTCGTTTTCTTTGGCGAGCCGGGGCGGGATGGGAAACGCAAGCCGTACGTGTTTCAGAAGCTCTGGGCCGCCATCGTTCGCGATGTGGGCTTGGCAGACCTACATTTCCATGACCTTCGCCATGAAGCCGTCAGCCGTCTAGTCGAGGCCGGATTGAGCGATCAGGAGGTCGCCTCGATCAGCGGGCATAAGTCTATGCAGATGCTGAAGCGATACACGCATCTTCGGGCAGAAGACCTTGTGCAAAAGCTCGATGGTCTTCGGCGCTCGGCCTAGCTCATCTGGGACTGGCCTACTTGAATAGCCGCTCCTGGAGGATGGCATTGCATCGAACCGCCATCGATCCAAACACCCATACGTACAAGCCCAGCCCGCCGAGCAGAAAGAGTACCAGCCAACCTTGCCAGCCCCAGGCATCAAGAGGAATGGTATTCGCGGTTCGCAAGTAGCCGGGTAGTACCTCGCTCAGCGCAAAGCCGACGTAGCCGGCTTCGATATATCCAACTAGCGCAAAGAACACAACGAGCGCCGTTGGCATCGCCGAGAACTCCTTGTATGTCTTGCGGTTTTGCCATTTTCGACGAAGTCGATAAGCAAGAGTTCTCATGATGCAAAGCTCCTAGTGCTGATTTGTCGCGCTGGCCAACTGGTGAGCTGTCAGCTTGGGGTTTCGTGCGATCAAAAAACAACAGTGTGTTTTGAATATTTTAAATTGATTCGTTGTTATTGATAGCCATCGACCAACCTCATGATTTTTATAGGGGTTTGATGTGTTCGGCAATTGAAATAATACCAAAATACATCATCATGGTTTTTATGTGTGCCCAACGATGGTAATTGACGATTGCAAATTTTGGTCTTGTAAATCAATGGCTTAGTCTTGATTGAAGAGCTAGGTGACGCAAGAATACGCTCAATTATCTTTGTTCCGATGAGCGTACTTATGACAACGGAAGAATACCTTTTGGGGCGGTTCGGGCCATTGATGAGCATCGCGGATATCGCCTCCCTGCTTGGTCGTTCCGCCGACGGCGTCCGCGTTGCCCTTTATTCGAATACCGATGTTTCGCGGCGGCTGAAGCCGACGATGCTTCGCGTTGGGCGTCGGGTGTACTTCCGTACGTTGCAGGTCAAGGACGCGCTGCAACTGGACATTCCTATCTGAGCCGCCGTGGTGGTGACTATGACCGATGCCGTCATCATCAAACGCAAGGTCCGCAGCGACTTCACCATCCTGCCGAATGACCTTATCCGTGACTCACGGCTCTCCTGGGGAGGACTCGGGTTACTCGTATATGTCCTGCATTTGCCAGATAACTTTCGGCTTCGCCTTTCGCATCTGGCGAAGCTAAAAAAATGCGGGCGGGATGCCACAAGGGCAAGGGTGAAGGAGCTGGAAGCTGCAGGCTATCTCACAATACGTCACAGACGGAACGAACGCGGCCAGTACGAGAGTACGGCTTGGGAGGTAACAGACGTCCCCGGGGACGAGTTGGCGCCGGGTACGGAAAAGCCGAACACGGTATATCCGCAGCCGGCCACGCCTACGTTGGAGAAGCCAACGCTAATAAATACAAATACAGAACAAGAACAAGTATCAACAAATACCACTACTACTTCGGCCGAATCTTCGGATTCTCCACTGGTGCTGCCGCAACGACTATCTGCCTCTCAGGCAGCAGCCATTCGCAAGGAGCTCGATCAGCTTCCGAAGGCGGATGCGCAGTTGATATTGAGTGAGCTCGCTTGGGCGATGGAGCGAGGCAAGATCCAGCAGACGCCAGTGCACTGGGTTGTTGGCGTGGTGCGCAAATTTAGGAACGGCAACTTCAATCCTACGGCAGCTAGAAAGACAACGCGCCAACAGGTGAATCCAGACCAGCGATCAGAACGCCCCACCGCGGCTGCCAGCAGAGCCGCAGCGGAGCGCCACCTGCCAGAGATTCGGGCAATGCTTGCCCGCTGGTCCGAGGGAGAGAAGCCATGAAATCTAGTCCAATTCTCAGCGTTCAACTCGGCTACGACCTGAAGCGAAAATGGCGTGATCACTGTGCGAAGAGTGGCGTTACGCCCAGCGCCGCTGTTCGGCAGGTCATTAGACACCTTCTCGGCAATGCAACGCAAAACCATGCCAGCGCACATATCGAGCGCGACCAGCCTGACACTTCACGCCGGCGACTAGAGCTACGACTCACTGAGTCCGAATTGGCAAAGATTCGCGTGCTTGCGGATAGCCTGGAGATGTCGTCCAACCAATGGGTGGTCAATCTCGTTCGAGCCAACTTGACCGCTGAGCCGCAGTTCGGCATGGTGGAGTTGCGAGTGCTCGGCGAATCGAATACCCGGTTGCTGGCCATTGGCCGGAACCTCAATCAGATTGCACGTCGGATCAATGCAGACAGTAGCGAGCATGTGATGTTGAAGGTCGAGCATATCGGAGCCCTCTCCCGACAGATTGTCGCTCACACCGAAAAGGTGTCGGGCATGATCCGCGCCAATATCGATCGGTGGAGGCTGAAATGAGCCGGGTGATCGATGGGATTCTGAAGGAGTGGGGAGAGCTGCTGTACTACGCGCCGGTGAGAGGCCGGTTAGCGAGGCGCACAGTCACTCATTCGAGAGTTACACAGTCCATCAAGCCTCTTAAGGCCGCCGGTACTGCTCGCATCCGCGAAAAGCTTGCCCTGACCACGCACCGGGTCCCAGAAGTGATGGTGAAAATTTCCGGTGGCGGCAAAGGCATGCGCCAAATCAAAGCGCATCTGGACTATATCTCTCGCAACGGTTGCGTCGAGCTCGAAAATGAGGACGGCGAGACTATCGTTGGCCGGGAGGCCGTGCGCGACCTTCGCGATGAATGGAAGAACGGGCAATACGGCATCCCGGAGGAGGGACAGCGCAGGGAAGCACTCAATATTGTCCTGTCCATGCCCCCCGGTACGGATAGGAGGGCAGTCAAAGAGGCTGCTCGCGCTTTCGCGGCGTCGGAGTTTGGCGCGAATCACGCCTATGTCTTCGCTGCCCACGATGACGAAAGGCACCCGCACGTGCATCTTTGTGTCAAATCGCTCGGCATTGACGGCTCACGACTGAACCCGCGTAAAGCCGACCTCCAGCATTGGCGAGAGCGCTTCGCAGAAGCATTGCGCGACTGCGGCATTGAGGCAAACGCGACACCGCGGATTGCGCGCGGCGCGACCCGGCGCGCGGAGAAGCAAGCCGTATGGCACATGGAGAAAGATGGGCGCTTCGAAGCTGTCAGGGAGAGGCGGGGCATCCACGGCGCGAGGCAAGACAATTTCAGCGCAATGAGGAAGGTGGTATATGCCTACGGCAAGCTCGCAAGAACGCTGGTGCCCGGCAATGCGGAAGATCAGCGACTTGCGCTCGCAATCACCCGATTCGTTGGCGAGATGCCGGTTGCGGGCCAGCTGCGCAGCCGGTTCCGTTCGACTGAGCACAAAAAGACGGCCGTCATCGAGAGGGGATCGTCGGAAGCTCGTGCTGATCTTCATGACAGAGAGCGCTGAACGCTGGAGGGAAATGAGATGTCGTTACGTTTCAAGGACCTGGAAAGCTATTGCGATAGCCTCGAGCGTACTGGCGATGTGCAAGTCATCCTACGCGCCGACTATCGGAAAGGATTTGCTTTGGCTGTGTCTGACGGCTCCGTTGAGCTTTCGGTAACAGATGATGGCAATCAGCCATATCGATTCAGAACGGTGGAGATGGCATTGGATGAGCTGGCAAATATCCCCTACCTATCCGAGCGGATTATCGTTGACCGTCAAGCATGGTGGCCGTAAGGCCGCGCGGCGAAGTACTATTTGAACCCGCATCCTTTACTAGGATGTTTCTTTAACTCCACGAGCGCTGATACCCGCCCTAACAACGCGTTGGCGTACTGGGTGCCGGCCTGAAAAGAAGGGCCTGACGATTGGGGACCAATGCCAATCTGACTCGCTGAAAGTGGCGTGACATACGGGTACCGGAAAAGACGGACCCTGACGAACTACGGAAAGACGTGTTGTGATAGCCCTAAGAGCGCCTCGCGCGTGCCGGGTACCGAGCCGAAAAGAAAGCCCTGACTGACGGGAACAGCTACCGTCCGGCGTTCGCCCTCAACTCTTCTTACGGGTGGCGAACATGAAATCTCTCCCCATATCTCTTGTCCTGGCCGCCGGCATGGCTATGTCGCCGGCCACGTTCGCACAAATTCCTGTAACCGTCACCAGCCAAGCGACGGACTCGCCCATGACTGTCGCCGAGTTCGCCGCGAACACGGCCCGGTGGGCGCAACAGGTCGAACAGATGAAGTCGCAAATCGACCAGATGCGACAGCAGTATTCGTCCATCACGGGTTCCCGTGGCCTCGGAACGATCATGAACAACCCGGCGCTGCGCGACTATCTGCCGAAGGACTGGCAGGGTGTCTACGACGCCGTGAAAAACGGCGGCTACGACGGCCTGAGCGGACGAGGGGCGCAAATCTACGCCGATAACAAGGTGTTCGATAGCTGCGCGTTCATCAAGGCCGACGACGCGAAGAAGGCGTGCGAGGCCCGCGCCGTGAAGCCGTCGCAGGACAAGGCCGCCGCGCTCGACGCCTACGATGCGGCGAAGGGCCGGCTTGCCCAAATCGACCAATTGATGGGCAAGATCAACGATACGCAAGACCCGAAGGCCATCGCGGAACTGCAAGCCCGCTTCGGGGCCGAGCTGGCCATGATCCAAGCCGAGCAGACCAAGCTGCATCTGTATCAGATGGTCGACCAGGCCGAAGAAAAGGTGCAGGCGCAGCGGCAACGCGAATTGAATGCCAAAGCAGGCGCTCGGCGTGGCTGGCTTCTGCCACAGCTTACGAATTAAGGGAGGGCGGTCATGATCTACGTTCTCTTGGGTGCGGTTTCGAGCCTATACGCGGCGCTGGTTATAGGCTTCTGGTGTGACGTACGTCGCTTCGGAAAATCGAAGGAAACCATCGCCATCGGTGCCGAAATAAATATGTTCGCTATGGATGGAGTGTCCGTCTACTTGGCCTTCATGGTCTTCTATTTCGCTGCTCACGACTGGTTCGGCTTCACACTTCCGCTGTTTCATGAAGGCCGGCTCATGAGCTGGCAAGCAACGCTCCTAGCTGCCGCGTGTGCAATCACAAGCGTGTCTATCGGCTATTTCAACGGGCTTGAAAGGTTCGCTACGCCGACTCATGCCGGCCGCCGCGAAGCAACGCTACGCTTCCTCGCGTCCCGCCAAATCATTCAAGCCGCCGAGGTCGCTCACGCCTTGGAGGCGCTGCATCAGCATGAAGCTCGCCTCGGCTCCAGCCGAGTCATCGATGTGGAAACGCAGAAGGTGAGGAAATGAAAAAGCCCGCCCTCTCCCTCGTTATCGTCGCCGTCCTGGCCGGCTGCGGCGAGAGCACGCCCGTCCAAACAGTCGATTGGTACAAGACCCATGACACGCAACGAAAAGACATGATCGCCAAGTGCAAGAGCAGCCCCGGCGAACTGGCGGCGTCTCCAAACTGCATCAACGCTCAGCAAGCGCAGAACGAGAAAGACCTTTCGCGACGGGGCTATCTGAAGCTGCCGCCGGTCGATTTCAGCAAGAAAGGGGAATGACATGAACCCGATGATTTTTCAGTTCATAGGCCAGTACCTCGATGCGGCGCTGAATCCGTTCATCAGCGGAACTGTGCGTGAAGTCATTTCGACCTTCACCCCGTTTTTCATTGGTGGTGCTGCCATTCATCTGGCGCTGGTGGGCTATTCCATTGTTTGGGGCTATGTCGAGCTGCCGTTCTCTACATTCATCAAAACGTGCGCCAAATACTTGTTCATCGGTGCCCTGGCGCTGAACGCGGCAACCTACTTGGATTGGGTCATCGGTAGCATCCAATCGCTGGAGACCGGTTTCACCTCGGCCTTTGCCGGGACAGGTGCGGGGGCAAATTCCACGTCGGTCTATTCGGTCGTGGATACAGCGCTCGGCAAGGGATGGGGTATCGCCGCCGACCTTTGGGAGAAGGCCGGGAATCGCGGCATAACCGAGATGGGCACGATGTTCGGGGAATACATCAATGCCACCATCATCGCGCTTGCAACGGGCCTGATTGGAGTGCCGGCCGGCGGCATGATCGTTGTGGCGAAAGCCGCACTGACAATCATGCTCGGCATCGGTCCGGTTTTCGTGGCTCTGCTGCTCTGGCCTGCCACGCCGAGGTTCTTCGATAGCTGGTTCGGTCAGGTCATGACATACATTCTGCGCATCGCCCTGGTGGCGGCCGTCATGGGGCTGGCCTTCAAGGGCTTTGACGTACTGATTAACAGCATCGATCTCGACAGCGATCAAAATACGCTATTCACGTCACTGGTGCTGACCACCTTCACCGTGGTCATGTTCTGGCTGATGGCCGAAACTAACAACGTCGCCGGCCAGCTCGCAGGCGGCATCAGTAGTGCGGCCGTGACGTTACGAGGTATGGCTCAGGGCGCAATGGCACCGATGCGGACGGCGGCCAGGGTAGTCAACGGACCAAGCACGCGCCGCGATATGCAGTCGGGAATGATGGTCACCGCCGGACGCACTAATCACTTGATGGCAGGCAATACGCTCTGGAATCCGGCCTACCGCCAGCATGTGATGCAAAACGTAGGCAAGAACTGGGGGCGCGCCAGCGGTGGCAAGATCGAGAAGGGTTGAACAATGAGGGATAAACCGCACGACGATGCATGCGTTGGCGGTAAATCCCTCGATCTGCACCACGGCCCCGCCGAGGCGGGGCCTTCTTGTTGGTGACAACGGATCTTGCTCGAGCGCGCGATCGCGTCACCATCCGGCCGGAATGGTGACGCCGGCAGCTGCACCAGGTCGACAATCTGTCACCAGTCCGAACGCTCCGCGCTTCTCTTGGGCAACCCCTTCGGTTGCATCCCGCGTCCGATCTTGCCGGACTGGCTGCGGGGGCAGGCCCGGCGGCTTCGCCTTGTTCCTCCCCCTGGCCGATAGGCTGGATGGCTTTCAGGGGCATCAAGGGTAAAGGCTTCGCCCGGAATCCTCGCCCGGTCCCTGCGCTGCGCTCCGGGCTGCGGCCTCCGGTCCCGCCCTTGACACCCCTTCCAGCCGAAACCCCGCCAGGATGCACCAGACGGCCCCACAGTGCCGAGCGGATGACGGGTCAAGGGGTTGGTGCGGCCCGCAGCCCGAAGGGCGAGGACACGGCCCCTTGACGCGGCAGGAGCGACCCCACGCCTTACAGGCAGGGGGCAGACAAGGAGGCGAAGCGCCCCGCCGGCTGCACCCCTGACGACAGAGGGCGACTCGCTCCCTTCCCGCTGGCGGAAGGGCGGGGGGATGGGTGGTAGCGCCGAAGGCGCTTTCAATCCACTACCATTGAATTGATCCGGTTTTTCCCAAAACAAGACAATTTCAGCGTGGTGGGCTACCGGGTCAAGGCCTCAATGTCGGGTTTCAAAGGAAGGGAGGCTAATCCTGCCGGACTCCGTAGTTAGCGCCGCCCCATATTTACGCCTGCCGCTCATCTGGCCATTCGACTACGATCGACCCTCGCTTCCGCACCGCGTGCTGAGGGCAAAGCAACTCGTCATCCGGCATCAGAAGGTAAATACCGCTCTCATCGGCGGGCTTGGGCCGCATGCTGGGCGGCCGCGCCTCTATGGAGCTTAGCCAGGCCGTGACGCGAGCTAGAGCGTCATCGTGGGCCGCCGCAGCAGCTAGCTGTTCATCGTCGATGCCGGCGACAGGTGGGAACACCCGCCGCCCCAACTCACGACCATTCAGCAGAAGGCGCAATAGCCAGCCACCGCCCTGCTGAGCTGGGCGAGCGATCAGTTCGTAGCCATAGTTTTCAGTTGATTCCAACATCTCGGCTCCTCGGGGCGTTTCCTGCGGGAACACGTCATCTTCGTCAGCACGAAAATTTCGTCATGACGAAATTTTTAGAGGGGAGGGAGACCATTGCAAGAAGGGAATGATCCCAGCCGTGGGCAGCGTGCCACCTTGAGCATTCGCCATCTGGGTCATGGCCGAAATTTCGTCATGACGAAGAAAACGCGTCAGCTGTGGACTAGTGCAGGATAGGCTATCGCCGGTGTTTGTCATATATGACGGGTGATATTATGTGCGGACGATACTTTTAATAGGCGCAAGTGTTCGCTTCACGGGGCTATGAAGCGGATGCCGAAGATTGGTAGGGCGTCGGTAAACTTGCCAATGTGCAGAAGATGAGGGGGGCCTTTTGAAACCGCAGATTGTGGAGCGAGAACAAGAGCACGCGGGCCATCAGTGGACCGTTTGCATAAATATCTGCGACTTGCATAACGTGGACGATCCTACGGTCGCACACATGGTCGCTGCGGTACGCGACGCGTATGGCGAAGGCGAGATCTTGGCTGAGCTCGCGGACATCGAGGCCGATCCTGCCGTCGCCCGAACCTTCGACGTCGAGTCTATACTTGCAGGATTTCGCCGCGGGTTGCCGGCGCCGGACGCTGAGGCTGGAAAGCCAGCAAATTTAAGGAACTATCGTTCTGAAACGTCCGAGTTTGTAGCGCGTGAAACATTGAGAATAGTGTTCGACGTGACCACTCCACCGACCCTGCATGCAACGAAGGGCAATGCTCTCCAGCCACTCCTCGGATACGATGGTTGGGGATTGTTGACTGACGAGGATAGTCCAACGGCGCTCGTGCTGATCCAGGTGAAGGGGAGCGATGATCATGCATCTCCTCCCGCTGTGGCGGAAGAACTAGCAGCAGAGTGTCAGCGGGCTGCGACAGAGATTGACAAGCTGGCGCACGCGTTGTCGGCGTGTCTGTTGCGAGTAAAGGGAACACCGCTGGCCGTGCATTTGCTCGAGATGCTCGAGGCGGTGGGGCGGGACGAGCTTCCTGCGATGGTCGTTGCACCGGTGGTCGTTCGCGGGCAAGTTACAGCACAGATGTCGGATTTGCAGCCGTTGAAGGCCTTGTTATCTACACAAGCCCATCCGGTTGCTTTGGGGGTCTCAATCACGATTGGCGCACCGCTAGAGAGGCTGGGTTACGAAGTTATGTCTAGGGCTCGTCAACAATGAGCCTCGATCTCGCTCGTCTGTACGAAAGTGGGGATCTTCTTGAAATTCACAGTGACATCGACTCCACGCTACTCTCGAAGCGCGTCAACCAGAGCGACAAATCGGCCAACGGAGTAAGTAAGCTATCCGTAGCCGCCAACATGGCCACATCGGTACTTTTCGATGGCATGTCGTTGGATGAGTTCTGTCGGGAGGGTTCTAGCGCCGCTGGCGGAGCCACGCTTGAGTGGTGTGTCTCCCATTGGCGCGCGTTCCTGGAGGCGATAGAGAACAATGGTAGCGATCGAGCATCGCTTGATGATCTGCTGTTTTTTGCCGCAACAGGCATTCTGAATCAGCGGCAGGCAGAGGTGCGTACGGCTCTGCGTGCGGAATTCGCACGTGGCATAGTCGATCGAGCGTATCAGCAGCGGAAATCAAAAAATGATTGGAGAGATGTCTGCAGGGTGCATATTGCATGCGCTGTTCTCTTCTTAGTGCGTCAATCAAATCATGCCGACTTGAAGTTCGCGCACAGCGCAATTGACGCTCTCGTTTCCCTTCAGGAGCAGCATCGATCGGAGATTGAATCGCTTGCTTCAGGGGCGACAAAGAGCGGACTGTTGGTGTTAGGGCTTTACCATCTTGCGCATGCGACGACTCGGACTGCTTTGTATCTGATTGCTGGTCGCGTGGAAGGCGAGGATGGCAGAAGTACAAATTTTGAGCCTGAGTTGCGTCGACTACTTGTGAAGGCAGAGGAGCTGATCGAGGCCAGTAGCTCCACTGAGCATCTGATTTGGATGCGCGCGGTTGGCGCGGCGCTATGGAAGATCTTCGACGATTCCATTTGGCGGCAAGCTATTGGCTTGTCGAGCACTATCGATGGCTTGGTGAGCGAGCTCGCCAGGCGCGATCATCCTATTTTTAGTCTTCTGCCATCGCAGCAGGAGGCGTTGCAAGAGCACTTTCTGGATAGTGCGCAGGTGGCCGTCGTACTCCAAATGCCCACGAGTGCTGGCAAAACACTGCTGGCAGAATTCGCTATTCTGCAGGCGTTTGAGGCATATAAAGATGAGACGCGGGTAGTGTACATTGCGCCGACTAGAGCGCTATGTACTCAAACTTATAGAACGCTCGCAAGCGATCTGTCTCCACTTGGAATACAGGTACAGCTTGCGAGCAGTGCGTTCGAAGAAGATCCGTTTGAAGCGTCATTGATTTCTGAAATAAAAAGTGGCGTCGTTATATCGACGCCCGAAAAAATAGACTTGCTACTAAGGGCGCATCCCGAGTGGTTTAATACGGTTAAGCTCGTGGTCGTCGATGAGGCACATCTGTTAAGCGACAACGAGCGCGGCGTGCGCTTGGAACTGCTGTTGGCAAATCTGCGTCGTGAGCAATCTACGGTTCGCTTCTTGCTTCTCACGCCGTTTGTTGACAATGCTGATCAAGTCGCGAGATGGCTAGGCGGCAATCGTGGCGCGCCTATCAATATTAGATGGCGTCCCGCGAGACTGATGATCGGTCTTGCAAAAGCTTCGAGAAGGTCTAGGCGACTCAATTTCTCCATCGATTGGAAGGAGCCGCACGCACAGCGATCGAATCCAAAGCCACTCCATATTACGATCGAAGAAGATATGCCGAGCGGTACGGCGACTGATCGAGTCGTTGCATTGCACTCGAGATTTAGTCGGCTCGGCCTCACTTTGGGTATGTTTCCGTCCTCACGGGCGCAAGCGGAAGAGGCGGCCGTCAGAATTGCAGATCAGTCTTCGATTGAAGCCGCTGAAGCTTCGCCGGAGAAGCAATTCGCTATCGCGCTGGCAGAAGCCGAATATGGCGACGACAGTGCATTGGCATATTGCCTTAGGAGGGGCGTTGCTTTCCATCATGCGGCGCTTTCTCCGGAATTAAGATATTTGGTCGAAGAGCTCGGTCGGTCGAGGCAGTTGAGCTTTCTTGCTGCTACAACTACGTTAGCGCAGGGTATTAATTTTCCGGTTGCGACGGTGCTGGTGCACTCTATCCATAAGCCATTTGCTGGTGGAGATTTGACGCCAAGCGAATTCTGGAATATTGCGGGCCGTGCTGGGCGTGTTGGCTTGGCGGATAAAGGGTTTATCGTTTTTGCAAACAGTGGCCATCGCGAGAAATGGGAGAAATACACTCGACACTTGTCTGAATCTGTTGTTTCGGCGCTTCTGAGTGTGCTGGCTCTGGCAATTAATGAGCCGTCTCTTAAAAATGCATATAGGAAGTTTCCGCAGATTCGCCCGTTTCTGCAGTATCTTGCACACGCAGCCGCAAATATGACAGTGCGCGGCGCATTGACGTCGCTTGAGGAAATTTTAGAGGCAAGCTTCGCGAATTCTATCGCGCCTGGTGGAGCGGCCCCACGTATCTGAGGACACAAGGACTCTCTTAAAATAACGGATAGTCTTGTGCCTATCAGTAAGCCTAATCATTACGTGGAACCCATCGAAATTCTGACCGAGCCGGAGCGCCGTCGCGCCCACCACGCCACGCCGACGTGCGTGACACCGGACAGATCGCCAAGCCCGCCGATGCGCTGAACACTGCGCGTCAGCCAAGGGAATGCGCCGCGCCCACGCACCCCCAGCACATCCCCCGTTTGGATTCGCTCCCGCACTTCTTCGTAGGTCATGGTTCCCTCACTTGGCAGATTGCATCAATTGGGCGAAGGCGGCCTCGGCCTGGGCTTTCATCCCATCGAGCACGGCGGCCACCTCTTCGGGGGTCTTGGCAGCAGACACGGAGTCCTGCGCCTTGCGCTTCAATCCGTCGATCAGCCCGACCGCCTGGGCGAAGAAGTCCGCGTTCTTGATGACCTTCTGCGTGAAGATGTCGAGCGTTTCGCCCTTGATGCCACGCGCCGTGATCTCGGCTTGGAAGGCCGCTTTCTCGGCATCGGTGGCCGTGCCCGCTACGATGGCCTGCGCGATGCGCAGCTTGTTGTTCCAGCCCGCGATTTCCGCGTCGTCCGGCGTGCCCGCGATCAGGGCACGCTTGGACTTGGCAAAGGTGTTGATGCGGTCGAGGGCGTTGGCTTTGGCTGCGTCAAGCAGCCCGGCAACCTTCACCGGATCAAGCGCCCACACGCCGTCTTTCCATGAGTGCGCCGCGCTCGGCATGGCCTTGTCGGTTGCCCCAACGTCAGCAGGTGTTTTTCCGATCTCTCCGATGGTTACCGGACTACCGTCTGTGGTGTTGAACAGCGCGACGCCGCGCCAGTCGGCTTTCGCCTGCCATTGCCCACCAGCGAAAACGGCCACTTCACGGGCGGCTGTCTTCGGCGGCTTGGCAGTGGTGGCAAAAGCGGGGAGAAGAATCACTCCCGGTTCAAGCGGCGACTCGTCTGCTGGCATCTCGTTGATGAACTCGCCGGTTTGCGGGTGGTAGTTGTAGATGGTTTTGTTCATGGTGTCCTCGATCAATACTTGATGCATGCGAGCAGCGCAACGTTGCGTGGACGCGATGTGAATGCAATGAGTCCGCTAGAACCACTTGGGGTCAAGGAAGTTTGCATGTACACACCGGATGTGCCTGTAACTTGGCTGTCCATGTTTTGTGCGATGTTGTCGTTCGGATATGCGCCGTTCGAGTTAATCGGATGCGACACCAACCTTCCCGAAGATGAAGACGACGCATAGACGTACAGGGACGGGAACCGCGTACCGGCTTGCGCAGAGCCGAATGATCGACCTGAATCAATGCCCCGCCCATCGTCAAAGCCGCGCAGGAACTCGCCGCGTAGGTCTGGCAAGTTGAAAGTGGTCGAACCATCGCCTGCGCCGAAGGTGGTGCCAATAGCGGCGAAAAGAGCCGCGTAGGTCGTCCGCGAAACCGCTGCTCCGTTGGCCTTCATGTAGCCAGCCGGTGCTGCGCTCATTGCGAAGAACTGCACTTCGCCGGGCTGCAAAGCTGCAAAGCCCGACAGCTTCACGTAGCGCTCGTCGCCGGTGGCAATGCTGATTTTCTGGAGAAGTGTCTCGGAGAGGATCGGTGCACCGCTGACCGTCGAAATGTTGCCCGCCGTGATCGTGCTCTGGCCGTTGGCAACCGTTACGACGTACAGGCCGACATAGCCAGAGTCCGGCGCTGGCGTAGATTGCGTCCCGGTGGTGGCAGCAATGCCTGCTTTGACGTTCACAGTGCAGACGCCCTTGCGAACAGTGTTCTGCGCGGTACCGCTGTTATTGGGGCCTGCGTACGCCTGCGTCGGGTTGCTGGCGTTGTAGTACGGCAGCACAACGGCGTTGGTGTCGGTGTCCTGATAGGTCGCCTGCACCAGATAGTTGATGCTCTGGCCGCTGGTGGCCGGTGCCGGGCACGACAGCGTGGCCGCGTCCATCATCAGCCCCTGCTTGAGGATCTGGTGCGTCGTGTCAGCGGCCAGCGAACTGTAGGCCGTGCCGTCGAGGTTCTGGAGGCTGTAAATCTCGCCGGGCGCGACTTGCACCTGCATCGAAGCGGGGGCGGTCGGCGTGCAGGCGAGGCCATTCACGAGCGTGGAAGTGCCAAGCACCGCCGCCGCCAGTTTGCCTAGGCCGATCAGGGCGAATCGGTTGGTATCCAGAAGGTCTGTTTCCAGCGGAATCTGCCCCGGATAGATCATCTTTCTGTCCATTGAAGCTCCAGAAGTAAAAAAGCCCGCTTAAGGCGGGCTGGTGATCGAAAGGGAAAGCGGCGAATCAGTTGGCGATGCGTGTCCAGATGGTGGTGCCCACCGGCTTCACGCTGTCGATGGCGGCGTAGATGTCGTCGTCCGTCACCGCCCCCTGAATCATGTTCATCGAGGCGATCTCTGCCTGTGATGCTTGGCCGTAGCCGCCGGTCGATACGCCATAGCCCGCCACGTTCGGGATGCCCGTGCTGGTTGGCCGGAAGGCGGTCACGAATGCCTGGAACGGCAGCAGCATGGAGCCGTAGCCCCCGGCGACGCCGTACCCGATCAGCGGGCCGCCGTAGCTGCCCGTGTCGAGCGGTCGTTGCGGCTCGAACACCACCGGGGCGCGGCCTGTCAGGTCGGTCAGCACATTCACCAGCCCGTTGCGGGTTGCCCGCTCACGGAACAGGTTGATGATGATGCGGTTCCTGAACGATGCGTCGGACTGCCCGGACTTGCGCAGCAGCGACGACCCGAAGAAGTCAGCCGCGATCATGTCCAGCCAGCCATCGGTCGCGGTCTTGATGCGGGTTTGCAGCGCCGCATAGACGATCAGGCCATAGACGAACGACTTGGCGTAGGCGAAGCCACGCAGCAGCGCATCGAGCACCGGCGTGTCATCGCTGAACCACTTCGGGATCAGCGCCTTGATGCGCTGGAACTGGTCTTGTTGGTCACCTGTTGCCATATCACGCCACCGAGATTGTTCCGGCCTTCACGACTTGCTTGGGCGTCGTGGCGATGTCCGCCGTGCCGCCATTGAGCAGCACCGCCAACACGTTCGTCACGCCCGGCGATGCGTCGTAGGCCACCTGCGCCAGCCGCGACCACGCCAGCGGCGTGCCCAGCGGCAGCGAGTTGATGTAGTTGGTCAGCGCCGAGGCCACCAGCGAGGCCGTGGCGATGTGGTCATAGCCCGCCGCCGTGGTGACGGTCATGCCGACGTTCGCGGGCACCACCGTGGGCGCGAACACGCCGAAGGTGCTGGTCACCGGGCGCACCGCGTCGATGGCGTTGTAGACCGTCGCCAAGAACGTCGAGGACGGGTAGCCCGTGCCGTCATCCACCACCAGATAGAAGTAGCCGTTCTGCGTCGTGCCGTTGTACTGCTGGTTTTCGACCAGCGTGTAGGTGATGCCCTGCTTGAGCGACGTGGCCGCGTAGCCCACCGCCGCCTTTGTTGCCTTCGAGAGGCTGGCAACGTAGGCCACGAACCGGGCACGCAGCGCCGAGTCGCTTTCCGCGTCCGCGCCGTTCGTGAAGGCTGCCCCGTTGGTCACGCTGTCCACGCCGGGGATGGCTTGTCCCAGGGTGTTGATGCCATTCACCGAGGCATTGCCTGCGGCCCCCACGGAAACGGCCAGCACAGGGGCATTCACCGAGGCATTGCCTGCGGCCAGCACATAACCGCCCAGGGCGGCGCTGTAGGCCGGGTTGGTGGTGTCCACGGTCACGGCGTACTGCTGCGTGCCGTCGGCGGTCTGCACGATGGCACCCACCGGCACCACGGCCTGCTGCGTGGGCGTGAAGCGCGAGAAGGTCACCACGCCACTGGCGGCGCTGGCCGGTAGGCGCGTGAGGCCGTAGTCGGCGACCCACGAATCCAGATCGGTGCCGCTGGACGTGGCCGCCCGCGTCGTCGCCAGCAATTGCAGGATCAGCCCCTGCAACCAGAGCGCCACGGCGCTGTAAGCCTCGACCACAGAGCGCAGGATGCTGCCGACCGACAGATCGACCAGCACCTTGCTGGTGCCGCCTTGGATCGCCGCGACCTGTTCGCGCACGAGGGTTTGAAAGTCCTTGGCCTGTAGGTTCGCCATATCACTTGCTCACGTTGAAATTGAGATTCACGGGCTGGCCGGAGGCCGCGTCGTGGTACTGGATCGACACAGCGAACCCCCCCCCCACCCCTGCCCTGACCGGCGACACGGTGATGACGGGTGCCGGGGTCTTGGCAACGGAGTCCTCCATCTGAATCTGCCCCCGAATGATGGCGCGAATCTTGGGGATGTCCGCCGGTTGGCCGACGTACTTGGGCAGGCCCGCCCCGTATTCCGGGTGGAAAAGGTAGTCGCCGGGGTTCGTCAACAACCGGCGCAGCACGCGCTGCTGCCCGCGCAGCGTGCCATTGGCCGCTTGCAGGTCGCCGGTGCCGGACGGTGACAGGTCGCCGCCCACGTACTGGCTGAGATCGTTCAGGTTCATTGCGGTTGTCCCGTGTTGCCGCTGCCCGGCTGGACGCCGTTGTGCGTGTGTGTCTTGAGACCGATGCCGTCTGCGGTGACATTGCCGCCGGTGACGGCCAGATTGCCCGCTACGGTTGCGCCAGAACCACCGCTCACGGCCATGCCGCCCTGCCCGGTGATCTTCCCGGTAATGAGCGCGGTGCCGTTGATCTTCACCGGCCCGGTGTGATTCCACTGCGCGGCGCTGCTGGTGATGTTCCCCGTCACGGACACGTTGGCATTGCCCGCCACGGTCGCATTCAGATCGGCAGCCGCTTGGAGTTCGACGCTGCCGTCATTGTGAAACTTGAGCAGCGACCCTGACTTGTGCACCAGCCAGAATTCACCGGATGGGCACGGCAACGGGCGGTCTGCGTCGTTGAAGAAACGCAGGCCGACACTGCCGACACCGGCGTCGTCTTCCTGAAAATCCACCTCAACGGCATCGCCAATCGAGGGCGGGCAGAAAAGCCCCCACCCTTTGCCGATCCACGCCGACTTGAGCGGAATCCAGCCGGTTGGCACGTTGTCCGGTTGCAGCGCAACCTTGACCGCGTAGGCGTTCGGGTCGTAGCTGGTGACGATGCCCTGCCGCGTCGCTGCCCGGCCTTGTGTGGCCTGCTGCGCTGCGGCTTTTTGTGCGTTGAGTAGATCCCGCATCATTGCGTTGCCTCCAGTTCCGGCCCGGTGTTTTTCGCCCGGATGTTCATGCGGTAGCCCTCGTTCATGCTCATGGTGCGGGTGACGCTCTCCGGGTAATAGACCTGATCGAACGTCGTGCCCGTCCCGCGCATGAGCAGCGTCTTGGAGCAGTCCAGCACGTTGTCGGCTGGCAGATAGCCCGTCAGCCGCATTTCGTGCGCGATGATCTGCCGGTAGATGCTCTGTGCCCGCTGTAGCGCCTTGTCCTGCGTCAGCCCGGCGATGGTGTAGCGATACACCTGCGTCTTGGCTGCTGCCTGACCTGGCTGCACCGCCTTGGCTGCCTTCGGCCACGAGGCCGTGAAGCCCTTTTTCTGCTTTGCGTTCCAGCTATGCACCTCGACGGTGATGCCCTTGGCGATGGTCAGGGCGCGGGAAAACTGCAAGCTGATCACGTTGGCGACCGGGTAGCCACGATCAAGGCTCGGTGGCTCCCAGGCGATCACATAGCGGTCGGTCTGCTCCGATGGCCGAGGCTCGAAGTGCAGTTCCTTGCCCTTGACGTACAGGGCGAAGTCCTCGACGTTCGCCAAGAACGTCAGCAACTCCCACTCGCTTTGCTGCTGCGTGGTGCTGGCGTGATCGTCCTTGTAGTAGTCGCCCGCCTTCGTCTTGGTGGCTGTGACCACCGGCGTCAGGCCGTGCCGCTTTGCCAGCGTCGTAGCGATCTGGCTGGCCGTCTGGTTGGCGAAGTGCTCGCTGGTCTTGGTGTCGATCAGCGCCGCCGTCAGGTCGCGCCCGGACAGTTCGATGGTGCCGCGCACCGGGTCGAACATCACCTCGTCAGTCTGCCCGTAGATCAGGCTGTCCAGATCGGCGGGGGTGTAGTTCTCCGGGTCGTCGGGGAAGCCCGCCAGAATCTCGACCATCATGCTCGACTGCTCGGCGAACCACGCCGGGTCACGGGTGGCCGGGAGCATCGAGACAACGAACACGACGCGGAAGGTGTCCGCGCTGCGGTAGGCGTTGTTGTCCACCTCGAACGAGACCCACCCGGCGATCACTTCGCCGTTCAGCTTCACAGCGCCGCGAGGCTGCCGTGCGTGCGGCAGAACGGGCAAGGCGTTCAGGTCAGGCATTGAGCACTCCGTCCGTCTGGTTGTTGTAGGGCGGGATGGTCAGTTGCGCCACGCCGTTGACCTGCGGGTCTTTCAGGCCGTTGGCCTGGGCGATGGCCGTCCATCCCATCGGGTTGCCGTATTCCTTGGCCGCCACCGAGTAGAGGTTTCCGCCCGCCACGGCCACCTGACGGGTGCCACTGTTGATCGTCCCGATGTTCGTGGCCATGCGCCCTAGCACCCGGTCGAGGTTGATCAGCGTCGGCGACTGATTCACTGCGTTGATCTGGCCGAGCAGCTTGTTGGCCTGCTGCGCGATGGGGTTGCCCGGCAGGATGCCGCCCAAGGTGGTCACGTTCTGGATCACCCCGTTGGCCGACTGCATGAGGATGCCTACCTGTGCCCGCACCGCTGCAATCGGCTGGAGCACGCTGTTGATCGTGCTCTGTGCCGCCTGCGCGAAGCTGCTCACCGTAGAAATGGCGCTGTTCAGCGTGCCCATCAGCGAGGACAGCGTGCCGTCTCCCACCGACGATGCCAGCCCGTTCGCCTCGTCCATGTCGTCCGAGATCAACTGGTCGATGCTCGGCGCGGCGATGTAATCCACCGGGTCGGTTAGGTCTTCGACCACCTCGCACGAAATGCGGTACGGCAGCCGGTAGTACCGCTTGAACTCGCAGTGGAACGACTTGATGACCACCGTGAAGGCCAGCGCGTCCCATGTCAGCATCAGCGGCAGCCCGGCCTTGCGCAGCCCGTCGATGTACAGGGCACGCTCGAGCGCGGTATCGCCCACGAAGTGCCCCGACCACTCGACCGGCATGGGCGTCGCGCCCATTGCGTCGATCACGCGCACGCCGCCGACCAGTTCATGCACGTTCAGGCGTTGCTCACCCCCGAAGGGAATCTGCTCGGGGATCTCGAAGCGTGCAAACTCGAAATCACCGAGCACCAAGGTCGTGTCTGGTTTCATCGTGCATATCCAAGTCCGACCGGCCTTGCACCCATCGTTGGGTCAAAGGTCGGTGCGCCCATGCCTGGGCGGTTGGCTTCGCGTGCTTGGTACATCGTGGTGCTGCGTGCAACCTCACGACCATCAAGCTGCGAAACCACCGTCACCTGCATCGGGCGCTCTGTTCCGGGTTTGATGTAGGGGCTTCCCGACTTCTGCGGCAGGTTCGCCTTGGCGTAATCGTCCGCAAAGGTGAGCCGGTTCAACTCCATCGCCTTCGGCAACAGCTTGTTGATGCCCTCGATCAGGAAGTTGAACAGCGACTGCCAGCCGCTCAGGTACATGTGAATGAAGGTGTGGAACCCGGTCTTGATGCTCTCCCACAGTTCCAGCAGCTTCGGCTTGATGCTGTCCCAGTTCTTCCACAGCAGAAAGGCCGCGACAGCGATGCCGGTGACGATCAGGCCAACCGGGTTCATCAACAGCGCACGGCCAAGGAACAGCACGGCCTGCCCAGCCAGCCGCAGGCCGGTGCCGATGCCCGACATGAGGCCGCTGAAAACCGCCCCCAGGCGAGTGAATTGCCAGACGACGACCAGCGCCTTGAACGCGGCAACCACCAGCAGAATGCCACCGGCTACAACGGCAAGCCCTGACAGTGCAGCGAAGCTACCAACCAGAATCTTTGTCAGCGTCGAATGCTCTTTCAGCCACGAGGCAGTAGAAGCCAGCAGCGGATTGAGGAAATTCAAGCCCTTGATAAGCAAGTCCAGAACACCGCCGCTCTGCCCGAGGGTGAGTTGCAAGTCTTCGACCTTCTTGTGGTAGTCCTGTAGCGTGGTCAGCCGCTTGCCTTCTGGCGTGTTGAGCATCTGCGTCGGATTGAGTGCCTTGTCATAGGCGGCAAGAGACCCGTCAATCGTCGGCATCTGGCTCATGATCTTGTTGTAAATCTTCGCCCCGTTAGTGCCGAATAGCTGCGCGTTGACGCGCTCTCGGTCAAGAACAGACGAAATTCCGTGCTGCTCATAGACCTGCAACATCTTCTTTGCAAATCCGGCGGCATCACGCTGCATCAGCGACAACAACTGATCGTTCAAACGAACGCCGCCGTGGTCAGCTACGCCAATCCCAAGTTCAGACAGAATGCCCTGCATCTTCTTGGGCGGCAGCGACATGGCGCCACTCATTCGAGTGAATGCAGTCCGCAGGCCGGTGCCGACGGTGCTGCCGCCAAACTCGCCGATGATTGGTTCCAAGCCCCCGAAGATCGCCCGCATATCCATTGAGTTCGTGGCAGAACTTCCGTATGCGACGAACTGCTTTAGCTGGCGCTCGTCAATCATGCGACCGCTGGACTGCACGGCTTTGAAAATACCGTCGGCGATTTCCGCCGCACGTTTCGGGTCGGTGATACCGCCCATGATTTCGACAGTCTTGTTCAGGTTCTGCATCGCCTGATGCGCCGCAGCCTTGCTATGACCGCTCAACATCTCGCTGGCAGACTCGTACCGGCCAAGTACGGGGGTCATGATCTTGGCCGCGTACAGGGCGTGCTCGCCATCCATCCCGGACTCACGGAATGCGCCCTGCGCCTCGGTGAAGTGGCGAATCATGTCCAGGCGCGACTGCCCCATGATTTTTTGAGCGTCGGCGAATTTCTGCGCCTCTTGAAGCTGCTTGTCACCTAGACCTTGCTGGCGAAGCGTCGCCAACTGGCGCTCATACTCAATCGCCTTTTCGAGAGGTTTTTCGAGCAGTTTCAGGCCAAGCCCACCGGCAGCCAGAGCGCCACCACCCAAAAGGGTCATTTTCCCAATGGTGGACAGGCGCTTTTGCAGTTCTTCCGCGCTCCGGTTGGTTGCGATAAAGTGGCGGGACATGGCGGCCAGTCCTGCCGTCACGTTTTCCAGCAGTGAAATTTTCACCGCTACTTTGTAGGCTTCGATGCTCATGAATATCCTCGATAGAACACAGGAATGGCTTGCTGACCGAGTGAGTTGGGTGCAATACCCGAACTTGCGGAAGGCCGTCAGCAAGCCGGACTGGAAGCCCTATCGAGGCAACCCGTTCATACTCACGGACGAGAACCACACGACGGATAAAGCCCGCCTGTCGTGGATGGCAGCGATTCCACTGCTGCTTGTTTCACTCATGGCACTCATGATCTTGGTGCCACTCCTGCTATTCGGCTTCGTGTTCGTTTGGGGCGCAGTCAGCAGCCTGTTCTAGACCTCGTGGTCGTACTCCAAGCTGGCCGGGATTGACCCGCCGCCCAACAAGCCTTTCACCACCGCGCCGCCGACGATCTTTCTGATCGCCTCGTGGTTGTGCTCGACCGCAGGGCCAAGCACCGGGCGCGGGGGCTGTTTCGTTGTTCCAAGTTCAAACCACACCAGCCTGTCGTCGTTGGAGCCGATCACGGCTTCCAAGCCCTGCGTCTGGTGCTCGATGGAGTCGCGCATCTGCCCGCTGCGCAGGCCCGGATCGTTTTCCGTGTAGCCCTGCCGCACGCGGTCTGCCTTGGTGCTTTCGGCCAGTTCTTCCCATGCCGGGAACGGGCCGACAGCCTCTTGGTACTCGCCGATTTCCTTCTTGGCGGTGTGCTCGATCTTCGTGGCCACCGCCTCCAGCCCCTGATGAAGCTGGAACACGACGCCAGCCTCCAAGGTGGCAATCTCCGCAGCGAACGCCGCGAGGCTTCCGAACTGCTTCATGGGTTTTGCTCCTTGAAGGACATGGTGTTGAGGTCGAATTCAGCGCCTTGGAACTCGCTGAACTTGATCGCCATCCACTGGCGTCGTGCATCCGACACCGCCAGCCAGTTGCTCAGAGTGTCGTCAGGGACACCGAAGGCAACCGACGGCGGGATGCCGTTATGGACGAGCCACAAACACTCGTTTGCGGCTGCGTCCGTCAGGAGTTTTTTAGCTCTTGCCCCTGCTGCTCGGTGACAGCAACCCCGGCGAAGTGCTCGGCAACGCCGCGCATCGCGCATTCGTTGCCCTCGTCGCCCAGGCGCATGTACAGGGCGCGAAGTTCGCCCTCGGTGCTCGGCGTGGCGACCGGCTGGTCGTCAATCGCAGCCACAAACTTTAGGTGGGCGACCTCGGCCAGATAGAGCACGTTTAGGCGGTCGCTGCCTGCTGCCTTGGCAAAGTCGAGATTCGCCAGCGGGCCGGGTTTTTTCAGGCGGATGATGCGGCCAAGTGCATCGGTGACGGTGAAGTCCTTCGCGGATGCGGCAGGCTTGGCTGCGGGTTGATCGGACGGGTTGATGGTTACCTTTGCGCCGCCGACTTGGGCGGTGTGCTCTGTTCCAGACATTGCAACTCCTTGAGGGGATGAAAAAGGCCGGGATCAACCCGGCCCGTGGTGGGAAAACTGCCGCTTACGCCTGCTTGATGCGACGCGATGCAACGAAGGAAATCTTCTGGTGCACCGACTTATCACCAGACCAGTCGCCCGCGTCGTCGTACTTGAGCAGCACGCGCTCATAGCGGTACTGCGACACCTGGCCGTTCGGCTCCACGATGGTCTGTTGCAGGGTGGCGGGCGGTTCATCGACGCCCGCGTAGAAGTTGGCCTCGAGCTTGGCGAAATACACGTCCAGTTCGGGGCCGCGACGCTCGGACTCGAAGGAACCAGACCAACCCTCGTAAAAACGAAGGTGATCCACGATGCCGTCGATGCCTTTCAGCTTCTGATCGGTGGTGTCCTGCTTCGACGTGAACTTGGTGACCTTGCCCATGTTGAGGCTGCTGCCATCGGGCAGGATGATCGCCAGCGTTACGTCGCGCCCAAGCGAATAACCGTTTTGACTCATTTGACGCTCCTAGAAACGGAAAACCCCGCCTGGGGCGGGGTTGGATTGATGGGGGATTACTGCGGCGTGATGCTGGCGACGCTGACCTTGACCGACTGACCACCCTCAACGTTAATGATCAGCTTGGTGATCACCGACAGGTAGGTGACGCGGCAGTCGATCTGCATGTAGCCGAGCGCGACGCGGCTGGACGGGTTGTTGTTCTTGTCCAGTTGGATCGAGAACGGCTGCTTCTGCGGGTCGTTCACGTCGCCGATCATGCCCTGCTGCCAGAGGTTCGACATGAAGGCGTTCACCGTGCCGAAGGCGTCGTTTCGGGTCTTCGGGCTTTGCAGACGACCGACGTACAGGCCCATGCCGCCGTTGAGCGTGTAGGCGATGTAGTTGGTCATGCGCGTGTAGTTGTCGCCGTCGATGACCGCATTGCTGCTGGTGTTGACGCCGATGCGCACGCCGAAGCTGTTGCCAGCCGGGATCGGGTTGGTGATCAGGTCGATGCCCGCCTGTGCCAGCGCCTGCAACTCGGCCTGCGAGTAGGTCAGGTTCTGGTAGCTCTTCTGCGTGCCGACGATGCCGTACAGCGGCTTGTTCAGGCTGGACTGCTCCGGCGACAAACCGGACAGGCGGCCAGCGACAAAGCCCTGGGGCGAGATCAGGCGCGTCTGGCTGTTCACCGTGTCGAGGAAGTAGACCCAATCGCCGAACAGCAGCTTCATGGCGTAGCTGTCGATGCCTGCGGTGGCCTTGACGCTGATCGCGTTGGTGATGGTGTCACCTGCCGGGCCGGTGGCGATCATGTAGATGCCCTCGGACAGGCCGAACGCGACCTGCGTGCTCCACGTCGTGCTGTCGTCGCAGTCGGTGAGCATTGCCACGCTGGTGTAGGTGCCGCGCAGCGCGTACATGCCCTTGCGGGGGATCGTGTCCACGCCCACCAGCGTCGCGCCGGTGATGGTGGCGGTGCCATCGGTACCGCCTGCCAGCGTGTAGGTGGCTGCTGTCGGTGCCGTAGTGCCCGCGCCAGCGGTGGCGACGACCAGGCCGGACTTGCCGCGCAGACCGTCGATGCCGTTGTTGATGGCGCTGGCGATGGCGACCCACAGGGCGTTTCCGGTCAGGCCCGCGCCTATGTTGTCATAGACCTCGGGCACGAGGCCGGGCATTGCCACGACCGCCTTCCAACTGTTCGCCTTGCTGCCGTTGGCAATCGTGACTTGCAGCGAATTGCCGAGGGTGCCGGTGTACTTGGCCGTGAAGGTGATGCAGTTGGTTTGGACAACCACCGAGGCCGCCACGTCGGTGCCGTCGGTGACGCGCACGCAGCGCATGTTGTTCGCGCCATTGAGCACGGCGGCCCACACAGCGGTGCCCATGTCGTACTTGCGGGCTTGGATGTTGCCGAACTGCTGAACGTAGTCGGACAGGCTGCCGACGATGGTGGGCGCGTTGACCGGCCCCCATTGGGCGGTGCCCACGATGCCGAGAATGTTGGTCGGCAGACCATTGAGAAAGTTTTCAGACGGCGGAACGATCTGGACGTACACGTCCGGGACGTAAAGCGCCGTGGTGTTGATTGCACCTTGCCGACTGACTGGCATGTTATGCCCTCCGAAATGAAGAAACCCCCGGAGGCTTGCGCCTGCGGGGGCTTGGGGTTATGGGAATCCGGGGTTACTTCTTGGCGACGTCCTTGTCGGGCTTCGGTTCGCCGGGAACCTTAACCGCGTAGTGCGCCTGCTCGGAGTCCAAAACCCTCTTGATTTCGGCCTCGTCGGTGATTTCGTCGCCGACGGCGTAGCCGCCGAACGGCTGGATGACTTTCAGTTTCACGATTGACCTCACGTGATGATGGTTTTCGCCGGGCCTTGTGCATCAAGCGTGGGGCCGACACTGACGTTGGTTTGGACGTGCTGGATCGCATAGTCCGTTTCGCTCTGCGTGGTGGCGTAGTTCACCGCGTAGAACAGATCGCGCCGGTAGATGCCCTGCTTCTGCTGGCTGTCGTCCTGCACCGAGTTGGCGTAGGACATGACCCCCTGCGACCCGTCGGGGAACGACAGGCGGGTGATGCTCGCCAGTGCGCTGTCGATGGCCTTGGCGACCGGATCGCGGCGCTCAAAGCAACTGGCCCACACGGTGATCTGGAAAGTCCGGGTTTGACGCCGAATTTCCCGAACGCTCACGCCTTGCATGCCGTCGTTGCTCTGCTCCTGCCAGTCGCCGTCACCGGCCATCACTGTCGTCACCCGATCACCGGGGCGCGGGAAGACCGAGATATGCACCTTGCCGCTCCGCAAGTCAGCCTCAAGCTGCTGCGGGACGGGCCAACCCTGATAAATCAGGATCGGGCAGTTGCCCACGGATGGTTGCGCGGTGCCGTTCGGGTAGGCGGCCTGGGCGAGAACATCAACCAGCGCCTGAGCGACTTCTGTGATGTCTGCCATTACGGATGCACCTCCTGCGCGTTGATGCGCCAGCCGATGTCGCTCTGCTCTGCGCCCTCGACGGCATACCGTTTACCGAGGTCATCGGTCAGGATGTCGCCGGAGCGCACCACCACCGGAACAGATGGCGGCATGAGGATGCGCCAGCCGGAGCTCTTCACGGCACCGGGCAGCCCGACGGCAGCCTGACTCTTTCCCCCGAAGAGGATGGCGCACGGCCATCCCACGAATGTGCCGCCGTTGTTGGCCGGGTTGAGGCCGAGCACATCGACCGATTCGGTCGGCGAA
Organism: Pandoraea sp. CB10b_02; assembly: GCF_002216225.1. Classification (NCBI taxonomy): domain Bacteria; kingdom Pseudomonadati; phylum Pseudomonadota; class Betaproteobacteria; order Burkholderiales; family Burkholderiaceae; genus Pandoraea; species Pandoraea sp. CB10b_02. The sequence continues at coordinate 82,542 of NZ_NJGW02000010.1, read as the reverse complement.
TCGCACAGGCCGCTGTAGCCCACCGCGCCCACGGCCCCCGGTGCGCCCTGCGGGGCGGCACGTGAGAGGCGCACGGTGCGGTTGCAGTCGATGCAGATGATCGGCAAAAGCTGCTGCTGCGCGGCGATGTACTTCACGTCCATCGGATTGACCGGATGCACGAGGTAGTCGCCCGGCTGCGTCAGCCGCCCGTCGAAGTCGCCATACCAGAAGGCGTCCCCCGGCATGTTGGGCGACTTGTAGGTGTTGTCGCCCGCGTTGAATGCGGCCTTGATCGTGGCGACCTGATTGGACAGCGGGTTGCCGGTGCCCGTGGGCCTGAACACGTTGTAGTCCAGCCCAAGGCGCAGCGCCGCTTTCGCCCTGCCCGCGTAAATCTTCGCGTGGATCTGGTCAGCGTTCATACCACCACCGTCATGCCGCCGCCCTTGCCGAGGTTCGGCCCAGGCGGAATGCCAAGGAAGCCGCACATCTGCCGCCGGAAGTCGAAAAACAGCGCCCGGCGGTCGCGGTGCTCGTTCTTGTTGTGCACCCACACAGCGGCCTGATCGGTGTCGAGGTTCTGCGTGGTCTGATCAACAAGGTCGGTTTCCAGCGTCCGCAGGCGGGGCAGAAAGACCGTGCGCAGCGTGCTTTCCTCGTCCGGCAGCAGAGTGTTCAGCTTGTATTCGAGCGTCCCGTAGGCCGTCGAGAAACGGTAGCCGGACGCTGGAAGTGCCTGCTGGCCGTAGTTGCCATAACCGGCAAACCGGCGAACGTCCACTTTTTCAGCGTCTGCCAGCATGGCGGGTTACTCCAGCGGGGCTTGTCGCTCGACCAGCAGCTTGATGACAGCGGGGTCGGTGACCACCTGCCCGGCCTGCCAGAAGTGGTGTTCGTTGGTCGCTTCGTTGATGAAGCCGTAGGGGGCGGCCATCGTCACGGACTCGGGCAGCGGGGTCTCCTGGGCAGGAGGTGCCGCCGGGGGCTGGTTGCCCTCGTTCGGGTTGGGTTGTGCCGCCGACTCGTCCGCTGCGGTCGTTGCCGGAGCGTTGTCCTGTGCGCCTTCCGCGCCGGTCTGGACGACTTCGCCAGCGTTGGCCGTGGTTTCGTCCGTCGTGGCTGCCGGTGCCTGGGCGGTGTCGGTTGCCTTGGGTGCCGCGTCCTGCGCAGCCTTGGTGCTGTTGCCTTTTGCCATTTGGTTGCCCTCGTTCGGGTTGGGTTGTGCCCGACCACCGAAGTGGCCGGGCTTGGGGTCACGCAGTTACCGCTTAGGCGGCGTGCTCGAGCACCACCGCACGCTTGTAGTAGGTCTGCGAAGCGGTCGGGATGATGGTGCTGTTGGCCGTGGCGTCGGTCGGGGCAACGAAGCCGCCGATCCAGAACCACGCCTGCGACACAATCTGCTGCAAGCGGTCAATCGGAGCGCGAACGACCTGCACAACGTCGTCCACGGTGTGAACCACGCTGTTGATGCCGCTGGCGTCGATGGCGCGTTGCTCCATACCGTCGAAGTCGCCTTCCACCAGAGCGCCGGGGGCGCACAGGATCGGACGGCGGACACCGGAGGGGATGGCGGCGCTGGCAGCCTGAACCGGGGCTTCGGTCGTGGGGATGAAGTTGCAGCCGAGGAACTGGAAGACCTGGCCTTGCTTCATTTCCTGCGAACCGTACTGACCTTGGAAGGCCAGCTTGAAGTCATGATCGGCCCACAGTTGGCGCATGGACACGTTGTCGAGGTACAGGTTGAAGAGTTCGTTCTTCATGCCCGTGTTGTTGCGCAGCAGCGCGACAGCATCCTCGATGGTTGCCAGCGTCAGCTTGTCGGCGGAAGTCAGCGCGGCGACCGAGGCGGTGGCCTGAGTCGCAGAACCGCCGACGTACTTGCCGTTCGGACGAATCAGCGGCGCAGCGTAGGTGCTGGCGACCACGTTACCGGCGGTGCCGTCGGCCACGGTCACGTTGGAGGCGAAAGTCAGCGTGCCGGACACGCCGTTGATGCCGCCGCCGGTGATCAGCGTGGTGGTGACGTTTCTGCCGTCAGCGGTCACGCCGATGCAGTTGTAGACGTTGCCGCCGACCAGCACCGGGAGGGGGTTGCCAGCCGAGACGGGCAGCATCTTGCCGCCGGACAGCGCCACGCCGAAGCCGCGAATGTCATCCACTTGCAGCGTGGTGGAAGCGCGACCGAGGGTCACGCGCACGCGGGTGTTGCCGCCCAGGTGGGCATTGAACAGCGCGTTGCGGGCCAGACGGTCGAGCGACTGAGACGCCTGAATGCCGTTGACCTGCGCGTTCTTGAGGAACTGGTTGGCGATGCCGACCTGCGAAGTCACGGTGTTCAAGTCGATGGCGTCGCCGTACTGGTCGATGCTGAGGGTGTACTGCTCTACCGTGAAGGACGAGGGCGTGATGCCGTTGTCCATGTTGGTGTTGGTGCTCGGAGACAGCGGGGTCGTCACCGGAGCCTTGAGACCGTTGCGGGTCTTGGTCACGGTTTCGCCGACGTTGATCTTGACCGGCTCGCGGTCGGCGACCGAACGAAAGCCGAGCGAAGATGTCAAGGCGTCCTTGAACTCGCGCTCCAGAAAGCCCTGCTGGATGATGGGTTGCAGGGCGGTGGGCATGTTCTGAATAGGCATGTGTCACTCCAAAGAAAATGAGGGTTTGGGTTCATCCCCACTGGTGGCCTGCACCCGATGGGATTGCACTTGGCCGGGGAACTCCGGCCAAGGCGTGGTTACTTGCCGCCCTTGAGCGCAGCCGCTTTCGCAGCCGCGTACTCGTCGGCGGACATTTCCGTCGCCTTCTTGGGCGTCGGAGGGTTGGGGTCGGGAGCCTTCCCAGGGTGGGAAGTCGTCGCCGGTTGCCCGAACAGATAGGGCTTGTCCTTTTTCAGCCCCTCCATGAGGGCGTCAGCACCTTCGAGGGTGCCGTCGTCCTTGAGAGTGACCTTGGAAAGGTCGGCCAGCTTCAACCCGTCGAGGTCAATCATCCCGGCCTTGAGCGCAGCGGCTTTCAGTTCGGCGCGGATGATGCGAGAGTTCGCGTCGGCCTTGGCCTTCGTGGTCGTTTCCTCGGCATCTTTCAGCGCCTTCTGTGCGGCCTCTTCCTGCTCCTTGGCCTTCGTGCGGTAGTGCGCGTTTTCACGGCGCAACTCCTTCACGTAGTCCGCCGAGAAGGTTTCCGGTTCCTTGGGCGTCGGCGCGGCAGGCGCTGGCGTCGGAGCCGGTGCTGGGGTCGGGTTCGGGTTGGGGTTATCGTTCGGGGTGGTCATCAGGACACTCCAATAAAAAAGCCGCCATCAGGCGGCCAGTTGCAGATCCCGCATCAAGCGGGGGTGGGGGAAAAATCAGGCGTCGTACATCAACAGCGACAGCAGCATCTGGTTCGGCACCGTGCTTGCAATCGTGATCTGGACGCGCACCTTGTTCCCCACGGGGTAGAGCTGCATCAGGATCGTGTTGCTGTTGGTGCTCGAGGTCGAGCCGGTGGTCTGCACGGTGTTGGCCGTCTTGATCGGCAGCACTGCGGCAATGGGCAGCGCGGGATCGACCGTCTGCGCGGTCACCACATCGGGGTTGGTGGTGTCCGACCGCTTCGAGACGACCAGCGTCCGCGCCCATTCAGGGATTTCGGTGTCGAAATACAGCACGTCGCCAACGGCCAAGCCGGGCACGGCCTTGACGTTGTAGTGACGCTCGGAGCGATACGCGCCATAGAGCCGCTTCATCGTCTCCTGCACGAGCGCACCGGCCACGGTGTCGAGGTTGTAGGTTGCCATGTTGATCCTCAGTCATCAGATTCGGGGTTCGGCTTCGGCTCCGTGGGAGTCTTGGCCTCTGGTGCGGGCGGTTCCGCATTGATCTTGCGCACCTCGTCCTGCGGGTCTTCGATGTCGTAGCCGTCGGCCAGCGACTTGACCGCCGTTTCCTGCGACAGCAGGCCGCCCGTGCGCAGGGTCGTGAGCGTTTCGGCTTGGGTCTGCTTGTCGGCGTAGGTCGGCGCGTACCAGGCAGGCCAGCGCAGCGTCAGCTTCGCCTTGGCGTTGAGCGGTTCGATTTCCTCGCCGTTCACCTTGAGCGGGTACTTGGCCGAGGCCGCCACGATCTTGCGCAGCAGGGACAGGAGCGCCCCTTCGCCGTAGTTGATCCGCAGCTTGTCGGCCAGCCAGATCAGGGCTTGGTTCATCAACTCCATCGCCCGGCCAGACTGCGCCGCGCTCACCTTGTCGGCGTTGGCGCGGTTGCCGTGGATGGACTCGAGCGCCAGTTCGCGCAGCATGCGCACGTACTCGATCACCGCTTGCGCCGCCGTGCCGTTGATTTCCAGCATCTTTGCGTCGCCCTCGGCGCTGACCACGATGGCATTGCCGCCACCCTTGACGATGGTGCCCTGTTCATCGACCGCCGGTTCCTTGATCAGGAGCGTGGGGTCGGACGAGTACTTGAGGCCACGGCCAGCCTGCGAAAGCTGGTAGTCGATCTCGATGCCGGTGTCGATGGCCTCACGGTTGAACGTGCTCGCGCCGTCTGCGCCCTTGCCGCCGGGCAGGTTCTTCACCCACTCGGCGGGCACAAAGCCCAGGCCGTGCTGTTTGGTCTTGGCGGTGTCCACCACAGGCCCGGCTTTTTCGTCCTTGACCTTCCACGGCAGATACCACGTCTCGGCCTTGTCGTCCCACACACGGCGGAACCAGAAGTCAGCGGCCAAGTCGTCGTCGGCGATGGCGTAGCCGCTTTCCTTGAGCGCCCGCCCCTTCACCTTGTACTGCTCGGTGATGGAGGCCAGCGTGTCGGGGGCGTCGTCGCGCCACACCGGAGTGAGGAACTGCGTGTTCTTGGCCTCGAAAAACACCCGGCCACTGAGCACGCGCATGAAGATCGCCACCGACCCGACGGAGCCGATGGTCGCGGCCTCGATCATCACTGCGTTGAGCTTCGCTTCCTTGACCAGTTCGGTCAGGGTGTCGCGGGTGGTCTCGTCTTCGCAATCCACCGAAGGGAAATGCCCCTCGCTGAACAGCAGCGACACCGAGTCATCCACAACGGTCTTGCACAGTGCGTACTTGACCGAGGGGCGACGGTCGCGCAGCGGGATGTACTCGCCAGCGTCGGTCTTCTCGGTGTGGAAGTCGTGAGGCAGATGGTCGTACAGGGTGCCCTCCAGCACCCGCGTCAGCGTGTCGATGACGAATTGACGCTCCGGGTAGTCCCGGTCGCGGTCAATTTTTGAAGTGATCGTTTTGAACATCGGTTCGGTTCCAAGGTGGCCGTGCCTGCCGCCGCAAAAAACTCGCACAAGGCTAGGAAAGGAGATCGGCTCGTCTCACCACATCACGGCCTGCCGGTTTTATTTCCCCCAAGCCCCGGCGATGGGTTCGCGCTCACCGTGCCATGTGCGGCACACGCACTGCACGCGCCGGGTCGGGCGGTGCAATGAGTTCTGAGAAAGCCCTCGAAAGAGCGTCAATCTGGTCATCGGTCGTCCCATTGGGGAACATCCGCATTTCGTTGATCAGGGCGTCGTTCCACGGCCCGCGAAGCATGAGCACGTTGCCGACGTTGATCTGCGCGGCCAGCGGTTCGGCCCGCGTCACCTTGTCGCCCGATTCCGGGGAGGTGGTGACTGGGTAGCCCGCCAGCTTGCGCGTGAGGTAAAGCACCTGGGTCTTTCCGGCTTGGCCGGGGTCTTGCGGCAGGCTGATGCGCACCGACTTCCCGTCGCGGGATGCCGTGTTCGTCAGCGCCGCGTCCCGTTCATCCGGGCCACAGCGCAGGCGCACCATGTCGCCGATGATGAACCGACCGTCGGGCAACTTGCCGAGCTTTGCGCCCGCAGTGTGGTCGCCATCGACCGAGGCGGCCAAGTCCCACCCGCGCACCCACTTGATGGACTCGGCGGGCAGCGCGTCGATCACGTTGATCGCGTCGGGCTTTATCACACCACCCTCCGGCGGTGCCGGGCGTTGCAGGTACTGACCGGCGAACACGTAGGGCGCGGCCTTCTCCATCCGGCGCAAGTCCTCGATGGTGTGCTTCTCCGGCCACAGCGCGGTGCCGTCGGCCTGAATCGCGGGCAGGCAGACGTGCTCCCACGTCTCGCCGTTGCCGCCGTCGAGCAGCCAGCCCGCCAGATCGTGCTCATGCAGGCGCTGCATGATCAGGATGATCGGCGTGTCCTTGCTGTTCTTCCGGCTTTCCAGCGTGTTCTGAAACCAGTCGATGACACCCTGCCGGATGACATCGCTCTTGGCCTCGTCGGGCTTGTGCGGGTCGTCAATGATGATCGCGCCGCCGAAGCCCTCGCGGTGCTTGCCCGCGCCGAAGCCGGTGATCGTGCCTCCGGCACCGGCGGCATACATCACGCCGCCCTCGGTGGTTGTCCAGTGGCTTTTCGCGTCGGACGCCATGCGGCAGGCAGGAAAAACCTGCTGGTAAGCCTCGTGCTGCAACAGCGACCGCACGTTGGCGCTGTTGTTCACGGCCAGCGGTGCGGCATAGCTCGCGTGGATGAACTCCGCGTCGGGCACATGACCGAGCGCCCAGGCGATGAAATTGACCACCGCGATCTCGGTTTTCGAGTACCGGGGCGGCACGTTGATGATCAGGCGTTTGCACTCCCCGCGAAAAACTCGCATGAGGGCGTCGCAGATTGCCTTGTGGTGCGGCCCGCGCAGCCACTTGTACCGGCGGCGCTGAAAGAACATCCAGCGCGAGAAAAAGTACAGGTCGGCCTGCGCCATTTTTGCAGCCGCGAATTGTTCGTCCGGGCTGAATTGGCGCATGGTCAAACCTCTTCGGCGATGTTCTTGGCGATCTCCCGGAATTCGTCAGGGGTCATGCTCACGCTTTGGATGGGGGCGCCGCCGTTGCCCGTCAGTTCGACGCGCTGCGTGTCCTTCCACCCGGCTTGTGATTTCAGCCAGAAGATGATCGAAGTGGTGTCCCCGCCGATGGCCTTCTTGTAGAGGGTCTGCGCCACCTTGACGTTGGCTTTCAGCTTCCCGGTGTCGAGTTCGACGGCGAAGTTCTTCCGCATCGTCGGCTCGCTGATGGGCTTACCCTTGGCGTCCTTGATGAACAGGCAGATGTCCGAGTGACGCAGGCCGAACGCGGCCAACTGCATCACCAGATCGCGGTGCTCTTCGGTGGGCTTGAACGTAGAGCGGCCAGCGCCCGGACGTTTGCCGCCAGATTTACCTTTCGCTCCCGGCATTTGTGGTCTCCATGCGCTCTTTCTCCACCTGGGCGAATGCGCGTCCGTCTCCGGCCAGCGTTGCATGCTGTCCGGTGAATTCTTGCCAGCGACGGATGATCACGTCGCAGTATTTCGGGTCGAGTTCCATCAACCTCGCCGACCGGCTGTGCTTCTCGCACGCGATCAGGGTGGTGCCGGAACCGCCAAAGAGGTCGAGCACCACATCACCGCCCCGGCTGCTGTTGCACAGCGGGTACTCAATGAGCGCCAAGGGCTTCATGGTGGGATGCACGTCGTTTCGTGCTGGCCGGTCGAAGTTCCAGACCGTCGATTGCTTGCGGTCGGAGTACCAGCGGTGTGCGCCGGTGGCCTTCCATCCGTACAGCACCGGCTCGTGCTGCCAGTGGTAGTCCTGGCGACCGAGCACCAGCGACTGCTTGACCCACACGCAGCTCTGCGCCAGCTTGAACCCGGCGTCGGTCATGGCCTTGCGGAAGTTCACGCCCTCGCTGTCAGCGTGGAACACGTACAGGCCCGCGCCGTCCTTCGCCACGGCGAACATCGCGCCATAGGCGGCCAGCAGGAACTGGTAGAACGCCTCGTCGCCCATGCTGTCGTTCTGGATGGTCAGCTTCTCGGCGGTGCCGCCCTCGTAGGCGACGTTGTACGGCGGGTCGGTGACGATCAGGTCGGCTTTGTAACCGTCCATCAGCCGTTCCACGTCGGCCACGCTGGTGCTGTCGCCGCACATCACGCGATGGTTGCCGAGCACCCACAAGTCGCCGGGGCGCGAAACGGCAACAGCGGCCACCTCGGGCGCGTCGTCGTCATCGGTCAGGCCGATCTTGGCGTCCGGTTCGAGCAGCTTGCCCAAGTCCTCGGCATCGAAGCCGATCAGATCGAGATCGAAGCCGTCGGCCTTGAGTTCGCCGAGTTCGAGCGCCAGCAGTTCCTTGTCCCATCCGGCGTTTTCGGCCAGCTTGTTGTCGGCAATGACGTAGGCGCGTTTCTGCGCTTCGGTCATGTCGCGGATTTCGATGCACGGCACCTCGGTCAGGCCGAGTTTGCGGGCGGCCAGCACGCGGCCATGCCCGGCAATGATGCCGTTCTCGCCATCGACCAGGACTGGGTTCGTCCATCCGAACTCGCGGATGCTGGCGGCGATCTGTGCCACCTGCCCGGCGGAATGGGTGCGGCTGTTCCGAGCGTAAGGGATCAGCGCCTCGACCGGGCGGGTTTGAATGGACAGATCGCGCATGTGAGCAGGAGCCGGAAAAGAAGAAACCCGCGCCAGCACGAGGCCGAACGCGGGTTTCAAAGCCACCTGAAGGTGACGGAGACAAGGGGTCAGAAAGCAAAAAGCCCGCGCTCGGCGGGCTTTGGTCTGCGTCGGGGGCGTACCTCGTTCCCGACAATAGCAAAAATGTACCACAACTGTCTCAGGCGCGGCGAACTTTTTGTAAGGTTCAGAAGTCGCCCACCAGATTCTGCGCCTCGAACATGGGCGCAAGCCGCTCCACGCCTCGATTCAGGAGCAGACGCCCGGTGTTGCGGATGATCTGCATGTCGCGGCCAACTGTCGCCGGTGACAGGCCGTACTCGGCGGCGATCTTGCGCACCGACAGGTCGTCGCGCTGGCGCTGCGTGCCGAACACGCCCCAGGCCATCGTCAGCGTCGCCATGTCGCCCTGCGTGGAAAGCATCGGCGAGCAATAGTCGCGCACGCCACGAACGCCCCCGGCCTTGCACACTTGATACCCGAACCGGGCATGCACCGCGTCGGCTTCCGGCTTTGGCAGGTGGTGAATCACGGCACCGCGCACCATCGCGCACTGCCCCCGGATTTCGAGCGCCGTCAGGCCGCCGAAGTTGATGGTGCCCTTCTCGCGCTCCTGCACGATGCCCATGTCCTCCATCATCCGGTCGATCATGACCTGCATCTGGCTTTTCTGCGTCACGGGCAGGGTTTCCATCAGGAACGAGACGTGAAGCGCCTGCTCGACGGAACGAAAGATGGGGTCGGTGGCGATTTCTGTCATGCGGTCTCCAGTTCCAAAGTGTCTCCGTTGGTGATGCGCCGATGCACTTCTGCAATGGCCTCTCGAATCTCTCGCTGCGTCGCCAGAGCGATCTGCTCGTCGTGCAGCGCCAGCGCCTCGCTCAGTGCGGTCATGGCGGGGCCGTCCAGCCCCCAACTTCCGGTTTTCTGCCCACGTCCGAGGCCGCGCATCAGTCCGTCCTGTGCTGCTTTGACCTGCTCGACCCACTCGGCACCAAAGCCGCGCTCGGCCAGCACCAGGGCGATATTCAGCGTGCAGGCGATGGTGTGAAAGTCGGTCTCCTTGCCGTGGCCGGTGCGCAGCGACTCGAACGACATGCGGTAGGCAATGCTCAGGTCGGTCTGCTGGTCTTGCTCCAAGGGCTTGACGCCCACCAGCGTGCGCAAGAAGGCGCTCGGGTCGCGTCGGGTGGTGAATCGTTTGCCGCGCTTCCTCATGCCTGCTTCTCCCGGTAAAGCTCGCAGCGCACGCCGTAGGTGCGGCGCTTGTACTCGCAGCCGTGGTAGGTCTCGCCCTTCCAGTCGATGCTGACCTTGTGCACGCATTGGCCGCAGGCACGCTCTTGGCGCTGCGCGATGGCCTCGCGGCGTGCCACCACCTCGAACGGGTCGCCGTATTCCCAACGCTCCATCAGCCGACCCTCACTTCCACCTCGACGCGGGGCGTGCCGTACCGCTTGCTGGCGCGGACATCGACCACCTGCGAATCGTCCTTCCACGTCACGCCGTTCGCGCCGTCCTTGACCGCCTTGACGATGTTGTCGAGGTCGGGGCGCTTGGTCGGGGTGATCTCGCCCAGGGCTGCCGCCCGCTGCTTCTTCTGGCTCCAACTGGTCGGGATGCCCATGAACGCCCGGACGATCAGCGCGACCGCGCCTTCCGCCGGGGTCTTTTCGCCCATTGCCTGCTGCGCGGCCAGCTTCACGAGGTTTTCGTACCGGGCGGTCTTGTCCGGGGTGTAGTGGGCGACGTGGCCGTTACGGACGAACGACCGGGCGCGGCCTTTGGCGACCGGCTCGCCGGGGATGGTGAAGGTGATGGTGTCTGGCATTTTTTTTGTCCAAAAAAATCAAATCAGGCCCACTCGCCGAACAGGTGCGGATAGCTCAAAGCAAGGTCTGCGAGGTGCTGCTCGGCGGCACTGAGCGGGATGCCGAGAAGTTCAGCCGGAGACAGTCCAGAACCTCCTGCCGGGTCGGTGCGCCGGGGAACCGGGCAATGGCCGCGAACATCGCTTCCTGATGCGGGCGGGATGGTCTGGCCGAGGCCACAAGTCGGGCACAGCACCGGACGCACTGCATCTGATACCCGCCCCACCACTTGTTCGCTTTGGCTTGTTTGCATTGCTCACACCCTCCCGTGGTTGTCATTGACGATTCCTTTTGCTGCCCCCGACCGATAAAATTCAGGTTTCACCCAACGGAGACGAGACATGCCCACCGCAGAATGGCGAGAAGAAAAATCAGAACTGGTGGTGCAGGCAATTTGCCGTGTGCTGGCATCGCCAGACTTGCCACAAGAGGCGCGGCACGAATTGGGCAACGATGCTTTGTGGAATGCCTTGAAGCTGCACGCCGACGCGCTGCAAGAACGCATTGGCGGCACACGGTGGTCATCCGGGCTGGTTGACCACTTCCGCGAGCATCCTGAGAAGTGCGACGAGTTTCTGGCGCTGATGCAGGAACAAGACTTCACCATCGACGTGAAATACGACTGAGGCATCACAGCTTCCCCCTCATGCTTTCGCCATCGAGGATGACGTACTCACCACCGTCCTCGCGCAGCCGGTCAATCAATCGCTCGCCCAAGTACGAGATGACACCGGGGCGCAATGGCGCATCTGGTGAGTCGTCCTTGCGCCGGTAGTCTTCCAGCGGAATGTTTGCCAGCAGCAGCGTTGGCCTGCGCTTCTCGTACCGTTCGTTGAGGATGTCGAACAGAATGAGCTTTTCGGTTTCGCTGCCGAACTGCTGCCCGACCTCATCGAGAATCAACAAATCAGGAAACACGAACGCATCAACGACCTGGCTTTCGGTTTCAACGCTGCCCTTGTGCCATGTTTCCTTGATGCGACGCACAGCGCGGTACACCGACGTGAACATGACCGTGCGGTTGTCGCGGTGCATGATGCGAAGACCAATGCCGCAGGTCAGGTGCGTTTTGCCTGTCCCCGGCGGGCCGACAAAAATCGCTGACCGTCCGGTTTTCAGAACCTCGTCGAATCCATCCGCGTAGGCAATCGAAAATTCCAGCGCCTTTTCCTGCCGCTTGGTGGTTGGCACATACGATTTCAGGCTGCGGTTTTGGAATCGCTCAGGGATGCCAGCCTCGCCGATGCGTTTCTGCCATGCCTGCAACTTCGCCTCACGGCCTTTGGCTTCCGCTTCTGCTTTTTCCCGTGCCTGGGCTTCGGCGTTGCACGTTGGGCACTTCGACCAGATTTGACCGATGAAGCACTTGGCCTCGAACTCGCCGTGCATTTCGCAGGTGTCGGTGCGCGTCTTTGGCTCGGCATGAATGTCGCAGCCTTTGATCGTTTCGGAGACTTGGTTCATAGCTTGCCCCCGTCGCCATAGTCGATTCCGGCGAAGTTCTCCGCTTTCGGCTGACGCGGTTTGGTCTTGGCCTCTGCTGCCATGCACTGCGCGTCAGCGCGTTGCCCCTTCACGATCCCGATCACGTAGGCGAAGCCCTTGCCCTTCTCGCGGGCAATGCGGGCTGCGCTCACGAATTCCTGAATCTCTGCCCCGTCGTCCAGCAGCGCGATCAGGTCGGGGTGGGCTGGATTGACCGATGCAAGCCCCTCGGCTCTGAGGGCGACACACACCGCGCCTGCGCGTGTGGGAGATCCACTTCCCTGTGTGTCTTTACTGACATGGGTAGTGGTGTCTGGTGATTGGGTAGTGGTGTCTGGTGATTGGGTAGTGGTGTCTGGTGTCTGGTTAGCCGTTGCAGGTGCGTTGCTGGTGCGTTCCTGTTTCGCACCTGTTCGCGTTGCAGGTGCGTTGCCGGTGCGCTTCAAAATCTCGCGCAGTTGCGTGACAGGTGTGTCCCATTTCGGGGTGATTCCAAGCTCCCGAAGCTCGGCGAATAGGCGGGCACGTTCCTCGCGGTGGCGGCGCATCCGTTCCTTCTCGTGCGCGTTCTTCTGCTCGCGCTCGGCGTCGCCTTCCTTGTAGCGGGCGATTTCTTCGTCGCACCGAGCGTTGTGCCAGCCGTCGTCCTGCAAGGTGAAGAACTCGTCCAGCACCGTGGCCACGGCTTCGCGCTCTTCCTTGGTTCGTGCGCCAACAAGCCGCTGCACCGCCTTCTGGTCGGCGGGCAACGGCTTCTCGGTGGCGTAGTACTTCCGAATCAGGCGGCTGTATGCCGCGTCCTCGATGAAGCTCAGGTGGGCGGTGGCTTCGGCGTAGTCGCCGATGTGGTGCTCGTAATAATTCATTCTCGGAGTCCGTAGGCTGATGCGCAGGCCGTCGGCTCGGTTGAACCTGCAAGCAGGTCAAACTGGCGGCCTCCGCGTGTTGTTCGTGACCACTCGACCCGCGCCCAAATGTTCAAATCGGCGAACGTTTCTCGGCGGTCTGCGGGTGTGCGGTCAAAAACCGCCATGACTTCGCGCTCCTTGGGCTGGAGGTAGTCCTTCACCGAAAGCGAGTGAAAGGCGGCGCGGGATGTTTCAGCGACGGCGGTTCTCACTTGATCACCCCCATGCTGCGCAGGTGCTCAAGCTGGCGCATGGCCTTCTGCATCGTGTCGGCTGCGCCGTTGATGGCCTCCACCAGCTTGACCTCTTCGTCCTTCGGCGCTTTGCGATCAGGCCGGGCGTGCAAGGTCTCGTCACACGCGAACATCAGCGGGTCGTAGCACTCGCAGAACTTCATCGCGGCGATGATCTGGCCGAAGGTCAGGCGCTCGTCTTTTTCCGGGTTCAGGCAAGCCTTCAACCGGGCATAGGCCGACTCGGGTTTCAGGTGAGGAAAGAGGTATGCAGCCAGTTCCTTCGCGGATTTCTGGCTGTTGCTGACCATCAGGTTCAGCGCCTCGTATTCGTCCTCGTAGAAAAGCTTGGTTTGCATCGTGTCTCCGTCCATCCCCTAATCGTTAGGGGCGCTTAGGGGTGCCTTTTTTGGGCAAAAAAAAGATGATTTCCATCAGGCGGAAACGCGCTGAAAGTAGTCGGCGAGTTTCTGGACGGTGCGAATACGCGGGTTCTCGATGACGCCCTGGGCGATCTTCATCAGCGTGCTGTAGGGCACGTCGCACTCGCGGGACACCTTGGTGAGAAGCCCCTTGTTCTCGGTCAGCTTGCGCTTGACGAAATCGAGGATGGGTTCTTGGTTCGGTTGCATGGATGGCTACCTCTTGGGTGGAAATGACTTCATTTTATCCGTAAACGGATATTAGTCAAGCCGCACATAGATAGCTATATATGGTTAGATTGACAGATGAAAAAACAGCCCGCTTCCGAGGTGCTGGCGGCGAACGTGAAGTCCTTGCTGGACACGCACAGCACCATCAACACTCAGGCCAAACTCGCGCAAAAGTCGGGAGTTGGTCAGTCTTCGATCAGCCGCATCCTGCGTGCTGACACCCAGGCCACCGCCGAGACCATCGAGGCCATCGCACGCGCTTTCGGCGTGACCGCCGCGCATCTCATGTCGCCCGGCCTGGGCACCACCAACGTCGCACCGGCTGCCATCGGCTCCCGCCATATCCCCCTGATCAGTTGCGTGCAGGCGGGCATGTGGACGGAGATCGCCGACAACTACGCGCCGGGGGGCGCTGCCGAATGGCTTCTGAGCGACTTGGAACTGTCGGAGAACGCCTTCGCGCTCGAGATCAAGGGCGAATCCATGCTCCCGGACTTCAGGCCGGGGGATCGGGTCATCATTGACCCGGCGGTCGCACCGAACCCCGGCGATTTCGTCGTGGCCAAGAACGGCAGCAACGAAGCCACGTTCAAGAAATACCGCCCTCGCGGGATGAACGAGCGCGGCGAACAAGTGATCGAGCTGGTGCCGCTGAACCCCGACTTCCCGTCGTTGCGCTCCGACATTTCACCCCTCGACATCATTGGCACGATGGTGGAGCACCGCCGCTACCGCAAGAAGTAAACATGCCTATTGCCGTTTCTTTCACAACCTCGGCGTCGCATCTGAGTAGTCCATGAAGTCGAAAGCACTCTTGCACGTAAGCGCTATGTTTTTGCTGTTAATTCTAAGCGGCTGCGGGGTTGGAGCGAAAAAGAAGATGACTTCTGATATTCCAGCCGTTGCTATTACATTTGATTATTGGCCTGATGCCTATAATGTGGCATACCCGATAATGTACTCTGAAGGAGTTGTCGGGACATATTTTGTAGACTATCGAACGGTTGACAATGTAACGAAAGACAATGCTTATAACATTGGTCTCACTCGGTACATGTTGACTCAGATGAAAAGCTCTGGCTGGACCATCGGGGCGTATAGCGGCGATAACATGGTCGACAAGCTCAAGCATGGCCGAAGCGAAGCCAATGATTTTCTAAAGACGATCAAATCCGAAATGCGATCATTCGGATTCGATGTACTCTCTTTGGCACCCAATCAGCGAGCATGGAATATGCAGTTGCGCGATTTATCGGAACCTCTGTTTCGTCGTGTCAGGGCGGCCCCTGAAGATTTCTCCAAATTTCAGCCGCTGCCAGTGCGTGACCCACTGTTCATCGACGCTGGTGGCTCTCCTTCTTTATCGTCTTCTGACACAGCCGCGAGTCTAGAATCCGAGCTAGAAACGTTTTTGCGGCAGTCGAGGCCTGGATTATGGTCCATTGTTATCCATAAAGTTGGGGATGCCGCGACGGATCCGTCGGGCATGACAATAGATGTCAAACAGTTTTCGATGTTTATCTCCTATCTCAAGCGGCAGGCGGACATGGGGCGTGTGCAGATCATTGGTTACGATGATATCCCCAGCTAGGCCAGCCTCTACCCAGCACAACAAGTTTCTGATGGGCGACGCAGATGTGGAAAATGTGGATGCCAAGCGTTACCTCACCGAGGCGATCGACACTCACAAAAAATGGGCACTTGTGCAGCAAACCAAAGTCGCAGCTTTGTCAAAGGGCGACATCGACACAGTAATGGAAATGAGAGAACAGGCCGACAAGCTGGCAATGCAAGAGGCGCTATCCCTGAGCATGGCATTCAAAGCCATCGGCCTGCCCATCGAATGATTCGCATCGCATTCATTGCCCTGGCTGCGGTGATAGCGTTTCCATGCAACGCCAAAACTCACCGTAGCGCGGCAGCAAAACACGAATTCCAGCGCCAGCAACCATGTCCGGCCACCGGGCAGACACGGGGCAAGTGCCCTGGCTATGCCATCGACCACATTACCCCCCTTTGTGCGGGCGGCCCTGACACTCCGCAGAACATGCAGTGGCAAACCATCGCCGATGCGAAGTCGAAGGACGTGGAAGAGCATCGGTACTGCCGTGCACTAAAAGGCACCCACTAGCACCCCGTCCAGCCCCACCAGAACCCGCCATTGGCGGGTTTTTTGTTGCCTGCTCCGAAAAAATATCCGTTTACGGCTTGACAAATAACCGCGCACGGATATTATTCAATCCATCGGCGGATATTTCAAACCGCCGGAAAGGAGCAAACGATGCAACCAAACGCCCACGTTCACCCCGCCTTCGCGGGAGTCCTGAACAGCTTTGCAGCCATCCCGCAGCAGGTTGCCGCCGCCCGCGCCGTCAAGTGCCGGGTAACGGCCAAGACCGAAGACGGCGAACAGACCTATGACGGCCTGTTTCCCAGCACCTGCGACGCAGTAATCGACGCCGCCGAGCGCGTCGGCCTGCCCTGCAAGGTCAGCGCGAGGGCCATCAAATGAAGAAGTTCGTCGCCGATTTCCTTTACTACGTCCGCCGGGGCTACGGCCTGCGCAAGTCGTGGAATCTGGCAAAGGTCACGCTATGAGCATCTACAGCATGCCTTGCGCGGTCACGGCTGACCTGAACAGGTATTTGGCCCGGCTGGACGAAGACGACCGCCGCGACGAAGCCATCGACCAGCGAACCGACGAACTGCTGGCCGGGACGGAATACGGCCCATTTACACCCGCGAACCTGTCCGAAGCCCTTGGCGAACTGGACATGACCGGCATCGAAGCGCTTTGCAAGCTGCTGACCGCCGGGAACACCGCAGGCGCTGGCTTGGCGCTGAAAACCCTGATTGGCGACTACTGGGAGCGCGCAGCGCGCCGGGAAGCAGAACGCCAGATCGATGACGAAATTGCGAACGCCTGCCCGCGCTGCCGGGGCCGGGGCTGCCGCCATTGCTACGAAGACTGATTTTTCAAGGAGAAAACATGAACGCACCAGCAGTCAGGAAGGAATCGCTGCCCGCCTTGGCGATGTCCGAACAGGAACTGATGAACGTCCTGCGCAATTCGCTGTATCCGGGCGCGCAAGACGATTCGATCAAGATGGTCATCGGCTACTGCAAGGCTTCCGGCCTTGATCCCATGCAGAAGCCTGTCCATATCGTACCGATGTGGGACAACAAGGCCAAGTCGATGCGCGACGTAATCATGCCGGGCATCGGCAGCTACCGGACGCAGGCCGCCCGATCCGGCGAATACGCCGGGGTTTCGGAACCGGAATTCGGGCCGGACGTAACCGAAGAAGTCGGCAATCTGTCCATGACTTATCCGGCATGGTGCCGCGTCGTCGTCAAGCGCCTGCTGCCGAATGGCCTGATCGCTGAATTCGCGGCGACCGAACGCTGGAAGGAAAACTACGCGACCGCAGGCAAGGATTCCCAAGCCCCGAACGCGATGTGGAAGCGTCGCCCCTATGCCCAGCTTGCCAAATGCGCCGAAGCCCAAGCGCTGCGCAAGGCGTTCCCCGAATTCGGCGCGCAGCCGACCGCCGACGAAATGGAAGGCAAGAGCCTTGACGACGGGGCTACGGTCATCGACGGCAATACCGGCGAAATCCTGAACAAGAAGGACGCGCCGAAGGAACTGCTCGCCTATACCGACGCGCAACTGGAAAAGAACCTGCCAGCTTGGCAGGACGCCATCAATGCCGACCGGACAACGGCGGCCAAGATCATCGCCAAGGTCACCAGCGGCTACCGCCTGACCCCGGCGCAGGCCGACCGCATCCGCGCCCTGAAAAAGCAAGAAGTCGATTCTTTCGTCGACGACATGGAAGCCGCTGAACAAGGGGAACAGCAATGATCACGCACAACCTGCAACAAGGAACCCCCGAATGGCATGCTTTCCGCGCTGCCCATTTCACCGCCAGCGACGCCCCGGCCATGATGGGCGAATCGCCCTACAAGTCCCGGAACGAACTGCTGCGCGAAAAGGCGACCGGCGTCAGCGCCGAAGTCGATGACGCGACCCAGCGCCGCTTCGATGACGGTCATCGCTTTGAAGCGCTGGCCCGCCCGCTGGCCGAAGAAATCATCGGCGCGGAGCTTTACCCGGTCGTCGGTTCCGAAGGCAAGCTGGCCGCCAGCTTCGACGGCCTGACCATGCTGGAAGACATTTGCTTCGAGCATAAGACCCTGAACGACGACATTCGGGCCTGCCAGACCGCCGACGCGCTACCCCTGCATTACCGCATCCAGATGGAACAGCAGTTGATGGTTTCCGGCGCGGAAAAATGCCTGTTCATGGCAACAAAATGGGACGGAAACGACCAGCTTATCGGCGACCCGTTCGCCCGCTGGTACGAATCCGACCAGGCCCTGCGCCAGCGCATCGCCGACGGCTGGGCGCAGTTTGAAAAGGACTTGGAAGCCTACCAGCATGTCGAAGCCAAGCCCGAAGTCGCCGGACGCGCCCCGGATGCGCTGCCCGCCCTGCGCATCGAAGTTTCCGGCGCTGTAACCGCGTCGAACCTTGCCGAATTCAAGGCGCGCGCCATCGAAGTCTTCAACGGCATCAAGACCGACCTTGAAACCGACGAAGACTTTGCGAACGCCGACAAGACAACGAAATGGTGCAAGGAAGTCGAAGATCGGCTGGAAGCTGCCAAGCAGCACGCGCTTTCGCAGACGGCCAGCATCGACGAACTGTTCCGCACGGTCGATGCGATCAAGGAAGAAGCCCGGCAAAAGCGCCTGACCCTTGAAAAGCTGGTCAAGCAGCGCAAGGAAAGCATCCGCGTCGAGAAGGTCGAGGAAGCCCGGAAGCAGTTTTACGCCCATGTCGCCGCGTTGCAGGCCGAAATTACCGGCGTCCATCTGGTCGTCGCCCAGCCCGACTTCGGCGGGGCCATCAAGGGGCTGAAAACGCTGGTCAGCATCCAGAACGCCCTTGATACGACGCTGGCTTCCGCGAAGATCGACGCCGACGCCTACGCCAAGGACGTGCGCGAAAAGCTGGCATGGTGCCGCGAAAACGCCGCCGGTCATTCCGCCCTGTTCCCTGATCTGCAACAGATCATCGTCAAGCCGATGGAAGACTTCGCCCTGACGATCAGCAGCCGGATCGAACAGCACAAGAAGGCCGAAGCCGACCGTCTGGAAGCCGAACGCGAACGCATCCGCCAAGAAGAAGCCGCGAAGCTGGCAGCCCAGCAGCAGGCCGCCCAGCCTGCGCCCGCCCCGGCATTGCAGCAGGTCGAAGTCGCGCAGCCGGTCAGCCCGGCCCCGGTTCAGGCCGTCGCCAGCAGCGCGCCGCGCAGCGCCCCGACCCTAAAGCTGGGCGCGATCCATGACCGCCTTGGATTCACCGTTACCGCCGATTTCCTGCGGTCGCTTGGCTTCGCCCCGCATGCCGAAGGCGCTGCAAAGCTGTACCACGAAGAAGACTTCCCCCTGATCTGCCGCGCGATCGTGCAGCACGTCGAGGCGGTCGCCGGTCATCAATTGAAGCGCGCAGCCTGAGGGGAACGACATGACGCAGAAATTCCGATTTTCCGGCAAGGCCGAAATCCTGCATCTGAACGCCCAGAAGGAAGGCCCGGACGACGACAAGCAACTGGCCGTCGATGTAAAGCTGCGCGCGGCCGTCCTGCATTACTTCGACGACATGCTGGGCCAGCTTTTCTAATTTACGTGAGGACAAAAATGCTTAACGAAAGCGTACTTGTGATTCGCACCAGCGACAAGAACCGCAAAGCCTACAACGGCTTCCAATGGCCCGAATCTGGTCTCGTTGAATGTCCTGATTGGAATCCGCGCGCAGAGTGCGGCAATGGACTCCACGGCATTCTATGGCCCGAAGGCAACTGGAGTGACATCAAGGATTATGGCGGCGATGAGACGTGGCAAGTCGTCAAGGTCGCAAAGTCCGATCTGATCGAAATCGGCGGCAAGGTCAAATTTCCGAAGGGCGAAGTCGTCTACAGCGGAACGTTCGCCGTCGCTTTCAACATGGTCGCAAAGAAGTGGCTCGACCAAATGCCGGCTTGGACGAAAGCGATTCAAGACGAAGCGAAAGTTGAGTTGAAGGATGGGGAAGTCGATAGCGGCAACTCCGCCCGGATCGGCAGCAGCGGCAACTCCGCCCAGATCGGCAGCAGCGGCGACTCCGCCCAGATCGGCAGCAGCGGCGACTACGCCCAGATCGGCAGCAGCGGCTACTCCGCCCAGATCGGCAGCAGTGGCGACTACGCCCAGATCGGCAGCAGCGGCGACTACGCCCAGATCGATGTGGCTGGAGAAAAGGCTGTCATCGCCTGTGCAGGCTCCGTCGAGCGTTTCAAGGCGGGTGCCAATGGTTGCATTGCTGCGCCTTGGTGGGATGAGAAATCGGAGCGCACGCGATTTGCAGTCGGTTATGTCGGAGAGAACATCAAGGCGGACACTTGGTACACGGTGAACGAGTCTGGCGAATTCGTGGAGATCGAGCAATGAGCTACATGGACCCACGCCCCGAGGGGCTGAATACCGAGCCTGCGCCGCCGTCTGTGGTGGAGACGCTGCGTGCCGGTGGACGACGCTGGCTCACGAAGAAAGCGGCATATCGCGCTGCCGCACGCGAGAAATTGCGCCAGCGCTGCGAATGTGACCGAGGCGACGAGTTCACACCGGGCGAAACGTGCCGCCTTCACGCCGATCCGGTGCGCTATCAGAAACTGATCCGTCGCCTGGCTTTCCACTATGCCAGCGTCGACGCAACGAAGCCGCCGCAGTCACTGTTTGGGGACCGCTCATGAGACAGAACGAGATCATTCTGGGCGACTGACATGCGCGGCGCCTACTACAACGAGTTTGACGAGTACGTCGCCGACTGGCTCCGCAACCTAATCGCCGCCGGGCATATCGCGCCCGGTGACGTGGACACGAGAGATATCCGAGATGTTCGACCCGATGACATCCGAGGCTACACACAGTGCCACTTCTTCGCAGGCATCGGCGTCTGGTCGTATGCCCTGCGCATGGCTGGATGGCCTGACGATCGACCTGTTTGGACCGGTTCCTGTCCGTGCCAACCTTTCAGCGCGGCAGGCGCAGGACTTGGGTTTGCTGACGAGCGGCACCTGTGGCCTGCGTGGTACTGGCTCATTGCACAGTGCCGACCTGTCGATGTGCTTGGGGAGCAAGTTGCAAGCGCTGCCGGACTCGGTTGGCTCGATCGAGTTTTTGCCGACCTCGAAAACTCGAACTACGCCTGCGGGGCGGTCGATCTCTGCGCTCGCCGCGTCGCATTTCCGATTCGACGGTCGCGCCTTTTCTTTATGGCCCACTCCAACGGTCAACGACAGCCGCGGCGGCCGGAATCGCACCGCCGTGCGCTCAAACCCGAGCAGCGCGCATCACGACGGAGTCACTTTGGTGGATGCAGCCCGGCTGCATTGCCTAACTGGCGAGATGTTGTCGGCGCCGACGGAAATCGTCGGTTGCTTGAATCCGGCACTGAGCCGCTCATTGATGGGACTGCCGGTCACGTGGGACGCCTGCGCGCCTACGGCAACGCGATCAACGCGGAAGCGGCTGCCGAGTTCATCCGGTGCGCCGCCGAAGTGATCGAGGAAATAGCATGACCACCCACCCGGCCACGGCCGAAGCACTGAGCCGAGCGCCGCCCTCGGCACCGGTTATTTACGATGTTTGGAAAGCGGGGACGCCCTTGTTAGCGCGTCCCCGTTTGCATTTAAAGACGCGGCGTTGCCGCGAGAGATTGGGGAGTGGAGAAATGAACCTTACCCTATCAGAAAAAGAGTTGCGCGAATTGACGCAGCGTCAAAAGTACACGGCGCAAGTGAAGGTCCTACGTGCCATGGGCATCGAACATCGCATCAGGCCCGACGGTACGGTAGCGGTGCTGCGATCCCATTTGGAAAGCCTCATGGGGGGTGCTCGAAAGACGCGCAAGGAAACGGAGTGGCAGCCTAATTGGAGTGCAGCGTAATGTCTCGCATACGCAAACCAGAGAATCGTGGTCTGCCAAAACGGTGGACATTCAAGCACAACGCCTACTATTACCAAGTGCCGCGCGGGCTCGAGTCAATGTGGGATGGGAAGCGATTCTTTCGCCTCGGCTCCTCGCTACCAGAGGCATACAGGGAATGGGCGAAACGCCTAGAGACTGCTGGTGATGCGCGAACTGTCGGTGACCTTCTAGAGCGCTATGAGCTTCAGGTTGTACCGACAAAGGCGCAAACGACGCAATCTCAGAACGCCGTCGCCATCAAGCGATTGCGCGCCGTCCTAGGAGCGATTCCCATTTCAACTGTAAAGCCAAAGTTGGTCTATCAGTATGTCGAGCGCCGCCAAGCGAAAACGGCTGCGCGACGTGAGATTGAGATTCTTTCGCACGCCTTCACCAAGGCCGTTGAATGGGGCATCATCGATTCGCACCCATTCAAGGGTGAGGTGAGACTGGCGGGAGAGAAGCCGCGCACGCGGTATGTCGAGGATTGGGAAATCGTCGAATGCCTATCGCTCGAATCGAGGCGGAAAGCGGGGAGTGTGTTGGCCGTCCAGGCATATATCCGCATCAAGATGATCACCGGCCTTCGCCGGGGAGACCTGCTGCGACTCACAATGTCCGATTTGCAGGATGATGGCATTCACGTCACCCCTAGCAAGACGGCCGGCAGCACTGGCAAGCGCGTGATCTTGGCATGGACCGCTGAACTTCGCGCGGCGGTCGAGATGGCTAAAGCGTCGCGGCCGGTGCGCATTGCACCGTGGCTATTCTGCAATCTTCGGGGGGAGTGCTATGTCAGCGACGAGACGGGGCGCGCTGGCGGATGGGACTCGATGTGGCGCGGATTCATGGACCGCGTATTGAAGGAAACTGCAGTGAAGGTGCGGTTCAACGAACACGACTTGCGGGCCAAGTGCGCGTCAGATGCGGCAACACTGGAGCATGCGAGGGCATTGATGGCGCATGCGGACAGTCGGATCACGGAGCGCGTTTATCGACGCAAACCGGAGGTGATTCAGCCTTTGCGGTAGCAATTCAATAATACACGGCAGGTTTAATAATACCGCAGAAGTGCTTGCTAACCCGCAAAGCCTTATGTGTCGGTGGCGGAGAGAGGGGGATTCGAACCCCCGATAGGCTATTAACCTATACACGCTTTCCAGGCGTGCGACTTAAACCACTCATCCATCTCTCCTGAAGGTCGCGCATTATAGCAGATCGTCGGCAACATCCCATACCTTTTGGGTGCGCCACCCTCAAATTTCTTCGCCGCCCACTCTCACGGGCGACGCAGATGGTCCACCAGATGGCGGTCTCGCTCGCCCGCACGGCCGCCCAGCAAACTGAACAGGATCGCCACCGCAAACCCGACCGGCACCCCGAACGCTCCCGCCGCAATCGGATCTACGCCCCACCAGCGCGTCCCCGCAAAGCCCGTCAGCCGGGTGAAGAACGGGTACGTCGTCGTGATGTAGTACACGCACACCAGCAGCCCGCTCACCATCCCTGCCGTCGCGCCCAGCCGCGTGGTCCCCTTCCAGAACACTCCCAGCACCAACGCCGGAAAAAGGCACGACGCCGCCAACGAAAACGCCGCGCCCACGAGAAACAGAATGTTCCCCAGCTTCAGCGACGTTACGTAGGATGCAAACATCGCCACGCACAACAATAGGATCTTCGAGGTCGTCACTCGCTTCTGGCTCGACGCGTTCCGGTCGATCATGTGGAAATACACGTCGTGCGACAACGCATTCGCGATCGTCAGCAGCAACCCGTCCGCCGTCGACAGCACCGCCGCCAGCGCCCCTGCCGCGACCAGCCCCGAAATCACATACGGCAAACCCGCAATCTCCGGGCCCGCCAGCACCAGCATGTCCGGCTGCATCCAGATTTCGCCCCACTGCACCACCCCGTCGCGATAGACGTCGGCGACGTCGAGTTGCACCGGCGTCGCGTGCCGCCATTGCGTCACCCACCCGGGCAGGTTGTCGTAGCGCGCCCCCACGAGATGCAGCAGCACGTCGTACTTGAGCATCACCGCCAACGCCGGCGCGCTCACGTACAGCAACGCCACGAAAAACAGCGTCCATCCCACCGAACTGCGCGCGCCCTGCACCGTCGCGGTCGTGCCGTATCGGGTCAGGATGTGCGGCAAGCTCGCCGTGCCGATCATCAGACACACCATCAACAGCACGAAGTTCAGGCGCTGCGCGCTGCGCGTCGTGCCGTCGCGCGCGGGAAACGGATCCGTCATCGCGTGTGGCGGCTCGCTGCGCTCGGCATACTGGTTGCGCATCTCGAGCCACTGTGTATGCGCTTCGCCCACGTCGCGCGGAAACGCCTCGAGCTTCGCCTCGAGCACCTTCACGTCCCGCAACGGCCCGTTGCGGCGCTTCGTATCGAGCAACTGGCGCTCAAGCTCCGCGCGCTCGCTGTAGAAACTGTCGGGCAGCCCGTCGAGCCGCCGCTGCATCTGCTCGGCCTGCTCGCGATAGTGCTCGCGCACCTCGCGCTCAGGCACCGACTGCAGAATCTCGCGCTCCAGGGACTCCACCTTCGCGAGCGCCTGTCCGTAGGTGAACTGTGGGAACCAGCCGTTGCCGGTCTGATGGCCGATCATCGCCGTGGGTAGCAGGAACGCCGTGATCATGATGATGTACTGGGCCACCTGAGTCCACGTGACCGCGCGCATCCCTCCGAGGAACGAGCACACCAGGATGCCCGCCAGCCCGAAGAAGATCCCGATCGTGAACTCGACACCGATGAAGCGTGACGCAATCAGCCCCACGCCCTGAATCTGCGCGACGAGATAGACGAACGAACACAGGATCGTCGAGAAAACGCCCAGCGCCCGCACGAGGTTGCTGTCGTATCGCGTGCCGAGGAAATCCGGCACCGTGTAGCGCCCCATCTTGCGCAAATATGGCGCCAGCAAGAACGCCACGAGGCAGTACCCGCCCGTCCATCCCATGACATACGCGAGACCGTCGTAGCCGGAGACGTACAGCGAGCCCGCGAGCCCCATGAACGACGCCGCGCTCATCCAGTCGGCCGCGCACGCCATTCCGTTGAACACGGGCGGCACGCGACGCCCCGCCACGTAGTACTCGGTCGCATCGGACGTCCGCGAAATCAGGCCGATGACCGCGTAGACGGCAATCGTCACGAACAGAAACGCATAACCGATCCACACGCCCGGGCCATTGACCCGTTCGAGCAAACCGATCATCAGCACGAACGCGAGAAATCCCGCCGTGTAGTAGAGGTAATAACGCAGCAGTCTGCGCGTGAAACTCATCGGAGGTCGGGCGCCGGATCGGCGCGGGAGGTGCTGGAGGCGCGGGAGGTGCCGGAGGTACGGGAAGCACCCGAGACGGGGAACGTGCGTGAGGAAGCGCGTGAGAAAGTGCGTGAGGAAGCGCGCCCGGACGTGGCAGATGCCCGATCGTCGGCGAGAGCCTCGTCGTCGAGGCCGAGACTCGCGCGATGCGCCTCGCGCAACGCATGCAGCTCGCGCCGGTAGCGCGCATCGTTGCTGCGCTGCAGCCACGCGTAGATGACGATCAGGCCAATGTCGGTCAGGATCGAGCCCTGCGCGCCCATGTAGAACGGCAACGGCCATCCGGCAAAACGCACTCCGGCCCATTCGCGCGCCCAGAACTGCGGCACGAACGTTACCGCGAACCCGATCACCATCAACACCGCGACGAGCCCCAGGGTGCGCCGCCAGTGACGTGCGGCGATTTGCGCGGCAGCGCCGTGCCAGTCGAGCTCGGCCCCGCCGGCCGCGGCCGGCGTCGCGCCCACAGCCTCGCGCTCGCCAGTCTGCGAACGTTTGTGCATGGCAGCCGGGGGCGGGGCCGCGCGCTTATTGCGCCTGCTTGAGCTGGTCCAGAATGGCCGGATTCTCGAGCGTGGACGTGTCCTGCGTGATTTCCTCGCCCTTGGCGATCACGCGCAGCAAGCGCCGCATGATCTTGCCCGAACGGGTCTTCGGCAGGTTGTCCCCGAAACGGATGTCCTTCGGCTTGGCGATCGGACCGATCTCCTTGCCCACCCAGTTGCGCAGTTCGAGCGCGAGCTGCTTGGCCTCGTCGCCGGTCGGACGCGCCCGCTTGAGCACCACGAACGCCACGATGGCCTCGCCCGTCGTGTCGTCCGGACGGCCCACCACCGCCGCCTCGGCCACGATCGGATTGGCCACCAGCGCCGACTCGATCTCCATCGTGCCCATGCGGTGCCCCGACACGTTCAGCACGTCGTCGATACGGCCCATGATGGTGAAATAGCCGGTCTTCGTGTCGCGGATCGAGCCGTCGCCGGCCAGATAGATCCTGCCGCCCAGCTCCGCCGGGAAGTAGCTCGACTTGTAACGCTCCGGGTCGCCCCAGATCGTCCGGATCATCGACGGCCACGGGCGCTTGATCACCAGCATGCCGCCCTGACCGTTGGGCACGTCCTGGCCCGTCTCGTCGACGATCGCCACGTCGATGCCCGGCAAGCCCAGCGTGCACGAGCCCGGCACGAGCGGCGTTGCGCCCGGCAGCGGCGTAATCACATGGCCGCCGGTCTCGGTCTGCCACCACGTATCGACGATCGGACAACGGCCGCCGCCCACGTTCTCGTAGTACCACATCCACGCTTCCGGATTGATCGGCTCGCCGACCGAGCCGAGAATGCGCAGGGACGACAGATCGTACTTCTTCGGATGCACGTCCGGCGACTGCTCGGCCGCCTTGATCAGCGAGCGGATCGCCGTCGGCGCGGTATAGAACACCGACACCTTGTGACGCCCGATCATTTCCCAGAAACGCCCGGCGTTCGGGTACGTCGGCACGCCTTCGAACACGACCTGCGTCGCGCCCACCGCCAGCGGGCCATAGGCGATGTACGTGTGGCCGGTGATCCAGCCGATGTCGGCCGTGCACCAGAAAACGTCGTCCGGCTTGATGTCGAACGTCCACTGCATGGTGAGCGACGCCCACAGCAGATAGCCGCCGGTGCTGTGCTGCACGCCCTTGGGCTTGCCCGTCGAGCCGGACGTATAGAGGATGAAGAGCGGATGCTCGGCGCTCACCCACTCGGGCTCGCACTGGTCCGACTGGCTCGCGACGAGATCCTGCAGCACCTCGTCGCGACCGGCCTGCATCGTCACGTTGCCGCCCGTGCGGCGGTAGACGATCACCGACTTCACATGCTCGCAACCGCCCATGGCGAGCGCCTCGTCGACGATGGCCTTGAGCGGCAGCGCCTTGCCGCCGCGCATCTGCTCGTCGGCCGTGACGATGGCCACGGCGCCCGCATCGATCACGCGTTCGTTGAGTGATTTGGCCGAGAAGCCGCCGAACACCACCGAATGCGTGGCGCCAATGCGCGCACAGGCCTGCATGGCAACCACGCCCTCGATCGACATCGGCATGTAGATCACCACGCGGTCGCCCTTTTTCACGCCCTTGGCCTTGAGCGCATTGGCGAAACGGTTCACGCGCGCGAGTAGGTCGCGATAGGTCACGGGCGTGACGGTGCCGTCGTCGGCTTCGA
This sequence comes from Pandoraea sp. CB10b_02, assembly GCF_002216225.1. NCBI lineage: Bacteria > Pseudomonadati > Pseudomonadota > Betaproteobacteria > Burkholderiales > Burkholderiaceae > Pandoraea > Pandoraea sp. CB10b_02. Next base: position 55,379 of record NZ_NJGW02000010.1, on the reverse strand, counting down.
ACACGATGGCGGGCTTGTCGCCCAGGCCCGCTTCGATCTGGCGGTCCAGGCAGTTGTACGATGCGTTGATCAGCCCGTCCTCGAACCACGTGTAGAACGGGGCACGGGTCTCGTCGAGGACTTTGGTGAACGGTTTGTGCCAGGCCAGGTTCTCGCGCGCCTGACGCGCCCAGAATCCCTCGTAATCCTTGTCGGCCTCGGCGCACAGCGCCTCATAGGCGGGCATGCCGGAGATCTTCGCGTTGGCGACCAGCGCCTGCGGCGGCGCGAAGACGCGCTGCTCCTGCAATACCGATTCGATTGCTGCCATGAGTTGTCCCCTCTTATGGATTTGCAAAAACGATTGCAATCAAGCCAAAACAAATCGCTAACGTGACATTAAGACGAGCGACTTACTAACGCCTTACACTGGTGCACGCGCCGCGCGCGCCTCACGCGCGGGACTCGCGCGAAACGCATCGCCGCCGTGCCGCAGAGTGTGGCGTATTCGCTACAATCCTACCCGCATCCCCTCTGTCCCGCCACCCCGGACTGCCCCGGAGCGCCCGTGAATTCGACATCTTCACCCCCCTCGTCCCTGCCCGACGCGAACGCCGCCCCCGCGTCCTCGCGCGCCGAGCGCCTGTTCGCGCGCTTCCCGAGTTTCGCGCTCGCGCTTGCCATGACGATCGTCGGCACGAACGTCGGCATCGGCAAGACGATGGTCGCCGTCATGCCCGTGGCCGCCTTCGGGCTGTGGCGCTTCGTCATTGCCGTGATCGCGCTCTCGCCGCGCTACCGGCCCTCGGCAATGCGTCGCGTCACGCGCACGCAGTGGCTGCACCTGTTCGTGCAGACGTTCTTCGGTACGTTCCTCTTCACGCTGCTCATGCTCTCGGGCGTGCGCATGACGACGGCCACCGCCGCCGGCGTCATCACCGCCACACTGCCCGCCTGCGTGGCGCTGCTCTCGTGGGCCGTGCTGCGCGAGCCTCCGTCGCGACGCGCGCTCGCGAGCATCGCGCTGGCCATCGCCGGCGTGGCGCTGCTCAACGTCTCGCGCGGCGACAGCCACGGCGCCGGCGACACGGCCGACGCGGGCACCGCCTGGCTCGGCAACGCGCTCGTACTGGGCGCCGTCGCGTGTGAGGCGATCTACGTGATCGTCTCGAAGCGCCTCGCGGCCGAACTGCCGGCCATCGACATCTGCGCCTACACGCACCTGCTCGGCGGCGCGATGATGCTGCCGTTCGGCATTGCCGGATTGATGGCGGTCGACTACGCGGCGCTCACACCCGGGCACTGGGCGCTCGTCGTCTGGTACGGGCTCGCCGCGAGCGTCTTCTCGTTCTTTCTCTGGATGCGCGGCATTCGCCACGTGAGCGCCCAGCTCGCCGGCGTCTTCACGGCCATGGTGCCGGTCGCCGCGACCGCCTATGGGGTGATCTTCCTGGGCGAGCGGCTCACCGTGGCGCAGGGCGCCGCCCTCGCGCTGACGATTGCCGGCATCGTCCTCGCCGCGTTGCCGCCCGCCGGCGCGCGCAAGACCGGCAACACGCGCAACACGCTATTGCACGGCCGGGACGGAACGGAACACGGCCCTGGCGGCAAGACGTTGTAAAATGCCGGCCATGCCGGGCACACCGGATCTTGCCGCCCGGAATCCGGGACGCCGGGCGATGCCCCGCGCCATATCGGGTTGGCGTCCGGTCAGTGTTCGGCCGGTATCCGGTTTGCGCGATCTTCGCGTCGCGTTCGTGCATTGAGAGTTTGTGGATTGATAACTACGGCCTGCGGCTTCGGGCGCAGGCTTTTGCCCCCCAACAAGATAGCCATGTCGACTTCCGGTCGTCCGTCTGCCGCGCCGATGCGCCCCCTGCCACGCGTCATCTTCTTTAGCCGCTGGCTGCAATTGCCGCTCTATCTGGGCCTGATCGCCGCCCAGGGCGTCTACGTCTACAAGTTCCTCGTCGAGCTGTATCACCTGGTCACGCACGCCACGACGTTCCACGAGACGCAGATCATGCTCGTCGTGCTCGGCCTCATCGACGTGGTGATGATCTCGAACCTGCTCATCATGGTCATCATCGGCGGCTATGAGACGTTCGTCTCGCGCCTGGGCGTGGAGGGCCATCCCGACGAGCCGGAGTGGCTCGATCACGTAAACGCCGGCGTGCTCAAGGTGAAGCTGTCGATGGCGCTCATCAGCATCTCGTCGATTCATCTGCTCAAGACGTTCATCGACGCGGCCCAGCAAACGCCGCACACGATCATGTGGCAAGTGATCATTCACTGCGCCTTCCTGCTTTCCGCCGTCGTCATGGCCGTGGTCAACAAGATGACCAACGACAGCCATGCGCCGGCGTATGCCAGCCCCCAAGTCATTACAAACACCAGTCCCCACTAAGTCGAGAGCCGTTTCATGTCTACCGTCATTAAAGAAGACGACGTCATCCAGAGCGTCGCCGGCGCCCTGCAGTACATCAGCTACTACCATCCGGACGATTACATCCAGGCCCTGGGCCGCGCCTACGAGGCCGAGCAAAGCCCGGCGGCCAAGGACGCCATCGCGCAGATCCTGACCAACAGCCGCATGTGCGCCGAAGGCCGCCGCCCGCTGTGCCAGGACACCGGTATCGTGACCGTATTCGTGAAGGTCGGCATGAACGTGCGCTGGGACGCCAAGCGCAGCCTCACCGACATGATCAACGAAGGCGTGCGCCAGGCCTACATGCACCCGGACAACGTGCTGCGCGCCTCGATCGTGGCGCCGCCCGAGGCCGGCCGCAAGAACACGAAGGACAACACCCCGGCCGTCATCCACTACGAAATCGTGGAAGGCGACAAGGTCGACATCACGGTCGCGGCCAAGGGCGGCGGCTCGGAGAACAAGTCGAAGTTCGTGATGCTCAACCCCTCCGACTCGATCGTCGACTGGGTCGTGAAGACCGTGCCGACGATGGGCGCCGGCTGGTGCCCGCCGGGCATGCTCGGCATCGGTATCGGCGGCACCGCGGAAAAGGCGATGGTCCTCGCCAAGGAATCGCTCATGGAGCCGATCGACATCCATGACGTGATCAAGCGCGGCCCGCAGAACTGGAACGAAGAACTGCGTATCGAGCTGTTCGAGAAGGTCAACGCGCTGGGCATCGGCGCGCAGGGCCTGGGCGGCCTGGCTACCGTGCTCGACGTGAAGATTCTCGACTATCCGACGCACGCGGCCTCCAAGCCGGTCGCGATGATCCCGAACTGCGCGGCCACGCGTCACGCTCACTTCACGCTCGACGGCTCGGGCCCGTCGTTCCTGGCCGCGCCCTCGCTCGACGCCTGGCCGGACGTGCACTGGGCGCCGAACACCGAGACGAGCAAGCGCGTCGATCTCGACGCGCTCACGCCGGAAGAAGTCGCCAGTTGGAAGCCGGGTCAGACGCTGCTGCTCTCGGGCAAGATGCTCACCGGTCGCGACGCCGCGCACAAGCGCATCGCGGACATGATCGCCAAGGGCGAACCGCTGCCGGTCGACTTCAAGGGCCGCGCGATTTATTACGTCGGCCCGGTCGATCCGGTGCGCGACGAAGTCGTCGGCCCGGCCGGCCCGACCACGTCCACGCGCATGGATAAGTTCACCGACATGATGCTCTCGAAGACGGGCCTTACCGTCATGATCGGCAAGTCCGAGCGTGGCCCGGCCGCGATCGAAGCCATCAAGAAGCACAAGGCTGCGTACCTGATGGCCGTGGGCGGCGCCGCTTACCTCGTCTCGAAGGCGATTCGCGCCGCGCGCGTGCTGGCGTTCGAAGACCTTGGCATGGAAGCGATCTACGAGTTCGACGTCAAGGACATGCCGGTAACAGTGGCCGTCGATTCGACCGGCGTGTCGGTGCACCAGACCGGTCCGAAGGAATGGCAGGCCAGGATCGGCAAGATTCCGGTCGCCGCGGAGTAATTCGCGCGCCGGTTCATTTGCGCGATACCGGCGCCCGCCCGATGGCGCCGCGGCGGGTCATCGTTGCGGCACGCGCCGCGCCGCAACGCCCCGCCCGCTATGGAAAGCCCGGCAACGTCCGGGCTTTTTTTCGTCCGCACGGCGGGGGCATGATCGCGAATGGATCGCGTTACCATTCGCACCTCGGTTCACGAAAAGCCTTGCATGGCTTGGCTTTCCGGGATTTTCCAGCTACATTTCAACCGCTTGCAAACTGCTTAAACAGGGATCCGAAATGAAAGGCGACAAGAAAGTCCTCGAACTCCTCAACGCGCAGCTCACCAACGAGCTCACGGCGATCAACCAGTACTTTCTGCACGCCCGCATGTACAACCACTGGGGCCTCAACAAGCTCGGCAAACACGAGTACGACGAGTCCATCGGTGAGATGAAGCACGCCGACAAGCTGATCGAGCGCATTTTCATGCTCGACGGCCTGCCGAACCTGCAAGACCTCCACAAGCTGCTCATCGGCGAGAACACCGAGGAAATCCTGCAGTGCGACCTGAAGCTCGAATACCTGTCGCAGAAGACCTGCAAGGAAGGCGTGGCGCACTGCGAAAGCGTGAAGGACTTCGTCTCGCGTGAAATCTTCAATGAGATCCTGCACGACACCGAAGAACACATCGACTGGCTGGAAACGCAGATCGAGCTCATCGGCAAGGTCGGTCTCCAGAACTACCAGCAGTCGGGCATGGCGTCGTTCGAAGACTAAGCCCGTCCCACCTGACAACGCATATCACAGGCGCAGCGCCGGCCCCGTCTCGATGAATCGGCCGGCACGGTTTGCGCTAGAATTCCGGGGCCGGCATTTGCCGGCCCTTTTTCATTCGCCATGCCCTCCAACGCGCCGATCGGCGTCTTCGATTCCGGCCTCGGCGGCCTGTCGGTCCTGCAGGCCATCCGCGCCCTGCTCCCTCACGAGTCGCTGCGCTACGTCGCCGACTCGCGCTTCGCTCCCTACGGAGAGCGCTCGGACACGTTCATCGAACAGCGCAGCGTCGCCATCGGTCGATGGCTGCGCGAGCACGGCGCCAAGGCGCTCGTCGTCGCGTGCAACACGGCCACGGCGCATGGCGTGGCGGCACTTCGCGCCGATGCGCCGTGGCCCGTCGTGGGCGTCGAGCCGGGCATCAAGCCGGCCGCGGCCGCCTCCCGCAGCGGCGTGATCGGCGTGCTCGCGACCGCGGCAACCCTGCGCAGCGCGCGCTTCGCCGACCTGCTCGCACGTCACACGGCGCAAGGACAGCGCTTCCTCTGCCAGCCGGGCATCGGGCTGGTCGATCGCATCGAAGCGGGCGACGTCGATTCGCCGCAAGTGATGGCACTGCTCGAGCGGTACGTGGCGCCGATGGTGGCGCAAGGCGCCGACACGCTGGTGCTCGGCTGCACGCATTACCCCTTCCTGATTCCTGCGATCGAACGGCGTTTCGGCACGGCGCTCACGCTCGTCGACACGGGCGCGGCCATCGCCCGCCAGCTCCGGCGCCGGCTCCGGGAGGAAGACCTCGAAGCTCCCGGCGCATGCGCGTCGGCCGGGCAGGCTCCCGCGCGCGGCGACCTGCGCCTCTTCACCACGGCCAACGCCCAGGCGCTGCAAACGATGGCCGATCGCCTGCTCCCCGACTCCGCGCATGTCCAAACGGTGGAGATCGCTTCGGAACGCCCGTCGGCGCTCGACCTGCCGCCAAACCTTCCCATCATTTCTGCCTGAACGACGTCTCTTACTGCGCCATCACGGCCGCGCATACCCGTCCGGTTGCCGTCGAGCGCGGCAACGGTATATCCCTGAGCGGACCATGGGATAGGTCGATGACGCTTGCAAAACGTCCGCACTTAAATAATAATTATTCTCATTAGTGTTACATTTTGACGTTTTCACCATGATCGTCTGCGTCTGCAAATCCGTCTCCGAGCGCCAGATCAAGGCCTGTCTCGACGCCGGCGCCACCACCATGGAAGATCTCCAGATCGACCTCGGCGTGGCCCTGTGCTGCGGCAAGTGCGGTCCCTACGTTCAGGAAATGGTCTCGGGCGCCACGCCGTGCTGCGGCCGCTCGTGCGGCGGTTGCTGCCAGTCGGCCCAGGCGGAAACCCCGGCGGCCGAAGTCGTCAGGCGCGAACTCGCGCTGGCTGCCTGAGCACCGCCCGAAGCGCGCCGGGACTGTCCCGCGCCGCCGGTTGCCGGGCATCATCGATGAGTTTCGCCGTGACGATGCTTCGCGGCGAGAACGGAGCCAGCCATGCGCCAGCCAGCGATTCGTCACCTCCGGAGGTGCCAGATGGAACTCCTGATTGGCTTTGTCTCGACGTTATGTTTGTCGTTTTTCCTGTTTCGAAGGTGAGCCGCAGTCCGGTCTTTGACTCACCGTGTTAGCCGACCGCGCCCCTGGCGCGGTTTTCCTTTGATCGCACGCCCGGCCTATCCGAACCCCGAGCTTCCGCGCACCGCGCTTTACTCACCGTTCATCGCCGCAATCGCAACTAGCGTACTCTTGCCGTTACCATGTCGACTGTGCTTTCCACCGGCCTCGCGAACGTGCCGAGCCGCGATTCCTTAACGTCGCCGCGCGCGATCGCGGTGGCGGCGGCGATCGTGGTCGTTCACCTCGCCGCCCTGATCGGCTTGTCGCATCTGCGCAACGAGCCCGAACAGGCGACGATTGTGCCGACGGTCTTTTCCGCCACCATCATCCCGCCGCAGCCGAAGCCGGCGCCCGTGCAGCCCGCGCCGCCCAAGCCCGCCCCCGAGCCGCCGAAGCCGAAGGTTGCGCCGCCGCCGCCGAAGCCGCGCGTTCAGCCCGACAACGCGATCACGCAGAAGGCCGAACCCGTGGCACCGCCGCAGCAGACGGCCGAGCCCGCGAAGGACACCGCGCCGCCAGCCCCGCCGGCGCCGCCCGCGCCCACACCGGCGGCCGCACCGCCGGGACGCGTGGAAGGCATCAAGGTGGAGTGCCCGGACCCGCCGCTCGTCTACCCGTCGCAGTCGCGTCGCCTGGGCGAGGAAGGCGTGGCCACGGTGCGCGTGGTCATCGGCACGAATGGCCGGGTGACGAGCGCCGAAATCACCAAGTCGAGCGGTTTTCCCCGACTGGACAAGGCCGCCGTCGAATCGGCCTACAAGATGCGCTGCGCGCCCCCGATGAAAGACGGTCGCAATGTGGAGACCACCGCGACCAAACCCTTCGGATTCACCCTGAATAACTAACGTAACGATTCACGAACTGGATCTCCAGAGGAACGCAAAATGCAAGAGTATGGTTTGAGCCACGTCTGGGCGCAGGGCGATTTCGTCACACGCGCCATCGCGATCGTGTTGCTGGTGATGTCGGTGCTGTCGTGGACGGTGATCATCATCAAGGGCACGCAAGTCTTCCGCCTGAGCCGCCTCACGCGCTCCGCCGAGCCCGACTTCTGGCACTCGGAAAACTTCTCCGCCGGTCTGCAGAAGCTGGGCGAATCGGGTCAGAACAACCCGTTCCTCGCGCTGGCGCTCGCCGGCCAGGACGCCGCCGAGCACCACCGCCAGAGCCAGCCGCATCTGCACGACAAGATGGACGTGAGCGACTGGATCACGCGCGCGCTGAAGAACTCGGTGGACGACACGGTCTCGCGCCTGCAAAGCGGCCTGGCCATGCTCGCCTCGATCGGTTCGACCTCGCCGTTCGTGGGCCTGTTCGGCACGGTGTGGGGCATCTATCACGCGCTGCTGGCCATTGGGGCCTCGGGCCAGACGACCATCGACAAGGTGGCCGGCCCCGTGGGCGAAGCGCTCATCATGACGGCCTTCGGCCTGTTCGTCGCCATCCCGGCCGTGCTCGGCTACAACGCGCTCACGCGCGCCAACAAGGGCATCGTCTCGAAGCTCAACCGCTTCGCGCACAGCCTGCACGCCTACTTCCTGACCGGCGCCAGCCTGCATTCGACGCAGTTCGCAAGCAACGTCACGCCGGTGCGCAAGTCCACCTCGGCCAGCGCCAGCTAAGCCGCGGAACGAAACAAGGAGTTCGCTATGGCCATGGGTTCCTACTCCAGCGACGAGAGCGGCGATGACGGCATGATGAGCGAGATCAACATGACGCCGCTCGTCGACGTCATGCTGGTTCTGCTGATCATCTTCATCGTGACGCTGCCGGTGCTCAACCACTCGGTCAAGCTCGACCTGCCGCAAGCAAGCAGTCAGCCCGAAGACACCAAGCCGGCCAAGGTCGACGTGTCGATCCAGGCCGACGGCACAGTCTTCTGGGACAAGCAGCCGGTCGACGAAGCCGCGCTCAAGGCGCGTCTCGCACAGGCTGCCGGCGCGACGCCGCAGCCGGAACTGCATCTGTTCGCCGACAAGAACGTGCGTTACGAGAGCGTCGCGAAGGTGCTCGCCGACGCGCAGACCGCCGGCGTCACCAAGCTCGGCTTCCTCACCGAGCCCGAGACGAAGTAAGCGGCCCGGCGCCGGCCACGGCCGCCCGCCGGACCTGCCACAGCACGGACAGCACGTCCGGGAAAAGCGCGGTGCCGGCCACCGCGCTTTTTTTCGTCCGGACGATCCACGATCCGTCCTGCGGACGCCCATTGCGCCGGCATTGTTCCACTCAGGTAACAATCCTTCCCCGCTTGCGGACTACTCCTCGTGCCGTGCGCCCCGATATAGTGAGGACATGACACCGGACATGCGGGCGCCGCCGGCGCCCCGGTCCCCACAGGAGATATGCCTCATGAGCACCCCCCACGCCCGCCCGGTCGCCCGTGTATTCACCGCCGCGCAAACGCAAGAAGGCGCCGGCTTCCACGTGAATCGCCCCTTCCCGACGCGCATGCTGATGGACTTCGATCCGTTCCTGCTGCTCGACGAAATGGGCCCGATGCAAGTCGCGCCCGGCAACGCCAAGGGCGCCCCCGACCACCCGCACCGCGGCTTCGAGACCGTGACGTATCTGCTCGCGGGCGAGATGGAACATCGCGACTCACAGGGCCACGCCGGCAAGCTCACGCCGGGCGACGTGCAATGGATGACGGCCGGCGCGGGCGTGATTCACTCGGAGATGCCGTCGCAGGCGTTTCAGGCGCGCGGCGGCGAGATGCATGGCTTCCAGCTGTGGGTGAACCTGCCGAGCGTCGACAAGATGATGACGCCGCGCTACCAGGAACTGCCCGCGGCGCGCATTCCGAGCGCATCGAGCGAAGACGGCAAGGTCAGCGTGCGCGTGATTGCCGGTGAGGCCCTGGGCACGCACGCGGCGATCGAGACGCGCACGCCGATCCTCTATCAGCACTTCACGCTCGAGCCGCAGGCGCTGCTCGACCATGCGGTGCCGGCCGATTTCAACGTGTTTGCCTACGTAATCGACGGTGAAGGACGTTTCGGTCCTGAGACGACGCCCGCGAAAGCGCACCAGATGGTCATCTTCGGCAACGATGGCCAAAGCGTGACCGTGCGCAACGACAGCGACACATCGATGTCGTTTCTGCTGATCGGCGGCAAGCCGATCGGTGAACCGGTGGCGCGTTACGGTCCGTTCGTCATGAACACGGAAAGCGAGATCCGTCAGGCGATTCTCGACTTTCAGGCCGGACGCATGGGGCGAATTCCCGCCACCGGTCCGAACGCCTGACGAGCGACGGGCGCCCGCCCCGTATCACGCGTACCGAGCGAGTCAAATTGGGTCACAATGGCACCTGAAGTGCGTTGTGACCCAGTCTTTTTCTAGGTCGGCCGTCTTCGTCATTCCACACAGGAGTCGTCATGGCAGCAGAAGCCACTGTTACCGCCCATCTGGGCGCCGCCGGATACACCACGCATCTCACGGACGGCAAGCATGAATGGATTGCCGACGAACCGGTGTCGCTCGGCGGTGCCGATCTCGCCCCCGCACCGGCGGCCCTGTTGCTGTCGAGCCTCGGCGCGTGCACGTCGATCACGCTGCAGATGTATGCACGGCGCAAGGAGTGGCCGCTAGAGAACGTAAAGGTCACGCTCGAGATGAATCCCGGCGGCAAACCGCCTGCGGGCGCAACGCAGATCACGCGCCGCATCGAGCTGGCAGGCGATCTGTCGGAAGCACAGCGGCAGCGCCTCTTGGAAATCGCCAACGCATGCCCAATTCACAAGGTGCTGTCGGGCACCATCGCCATCGACAGTGCATTGGCAGAGTGACATTCGATGCCCGCCCGCGCGTGGCGACATGGCGCGGGCCGCCATCGGCGGCCGACAGCCGGAGTCGACAGGAAAAGGAAAGGAAAAGGAAACCGTCTTGCAGTACGAACATCTGATCGAGGTCAACGACCTCCTGAATCCGCTGGCTTTTGCACTGTCGCGCGAACAACTGTGGCGCGGTCTCGTGCTGCGCGCCGAACAGCCGGAGACTTTCGTGCTCGGGCTGGACAAATGCATCGTGCATGAGCGCACGGACGACACGCTCACCCGCGAGCTGCGTTTCGGGCAAACCGTCGTGCACGACCGGGTCGTATTCGAAGCGCAGCAGTGCGTGCGCTACGAGACGGCCGCGACCGAGGAGCACGCGGGCGGCACCCTCACCATGCGTATCGAAGAACCGACGCCGACCCATTATTTCGTGCGATTCACGTACAGCACGACCCTGCCGGAAGACGCCGCGACCGCCGATACGCGCTACAGCGAGTTCGTGAAATCCGCCTACCGCGAAGCGGACATCGACACCGTTGCGCAGATCCGAGCCCTCGCCGAACAAGGCGCGCTCGACTGATACGCCGGTCGCGAGGTACAGGCTTGGGCTGTCCCGCGACCCGTCGTTTAGCGAGAAGCTATGCGACGCACTCGCGTTATAGCCAAATTCAAATACAAATGGGAATGATTCTCATTTAATATTCATCTCACAGTCAGCCACACGGATGAGCGAGATGACCGCAAGCCACACCACTGCCCGCCAGACCCCGCCCGCAACTGCACCGCGCCGCACGCTGTCGGTGCCGCGTACGCCGGCGGCGAGCACGGCGGCAGCCAAGCCGGCCGCTCACGCCACGGGCCGTGTCCTGACCAGCGATCATCTGCTGCAAGGCACGCAGTGCGTGAACATCCTGCACAACGGACAGACGTATCAGCTGCGCGCCACGCGTTACGGCAAGTTGATCCTGACGAAGTAAGACACCGAATTTTGACGACGGCATGGCCCCGACCGCGCCGCCGTCTTCACCGAGTTTTGTGGGGACCACCTCGCCCAAGAGGTGTTTGGCAGTAGCCAGCGAACGCAACGCGATCCCATGTAGTTACGGCAAGCCCCTCTCTACCTGCGTTGCGCGCCAGCCAAGCCGCTTTTTTTGTCCAGCCACAAGGATTTCATTGATGTTCTCCTCGTGGTCCAGCCTGCCAAGCCTCAGGTTGCGACCATCCGGCCTGACAAGCCTTTGACCCGTCCCGCAAGGACGGGTTTTTCTTTGGGGCTCGCCCGAGCTCAGGCGCCGGTGACGGCGGCGATGCCCGCGCGCGCGATTTGCGCGTCCTGCGTGGACTTCACGCCCGACACGCCGACGGCGCCGATCACGTTGCCGTCGACGATGATCGGCACGCCGCCCTCGAGCATGGCCGTGTTGGGCGCGCTGAGGAATGCAAAACGGCCGCCATTGATCATCTCTTCGAACGCCCCGCTCTCGCGACGCCCCACGGCCGAGGTCTGCGCCTTGCCCAGCGACATCATGGCCGTGCTGGGCGCTGCGCCGTCCATGCGGTGCAGCGACAACGCGTGGCCGCCGTCATCCACGATGGTGATGCACACATTCCAGCCGTTCGCCGTGGCTTCGGCCACGGCGGCGGCGTTGATCTTCTGCACGTCTTCTGCGGTCAGGACAGCTTTCGTCTTCATACGTCTCTCTCGTGTTTCCAGGGTTGCAAAATGGCAAGCTCGCGACGCCGCGAAGCTCGCCTCGGCATACGCGCCTGTGATGCCGGGCTTGACGACATCGGTAAGGCCGCGTGCGGATCAATGCCCTACGGCCAGCGCCATCCACTCGCGCATGGCGCGGCGCGTATCGCGCAGACCGTCGATGGTGGGCCACCAGCCCGGAATCGCCTCCGGGTCGAGCGCGGCGGCGTTGCAACACGGCGCGGGTACCACCGTGAGTCCGGCACGCTCGAACTGATCGCGAGCACGGCGCATATGCCAGGCGCTCGTGACCAGATAGATGCGCGTGACGCCGACGTTGGCCAGCATGCGCGCACTGAAAATGGCGTTTTGCGCCGTATTGAGCGATTGGCCCTCGGTCCAGCGAACCGGTGTGCCGAATTCTTCCGCGGCGACCCGCGCCATCGATCGCGCCTCCACCGGCTTGCCCGACGGGCTGCCGCCCGAGACCAGCACCGGCAGCGCCGCGTGGCGCGCCAAAAACAAGCCATAGCGCAGGCGGGCGAGCGTTATGTCGCTGAGATCATATCCCGTGTCCCGCCCGTCGCCTCCCCCCCGCCCGAACTCGGGGCTGCCGACGCTCATGCCGCCGCCGAGAATGACGACGGCCTGCGGCAGCTTCGCGGTTGCCGCCGCAGCGGCGGGCGCGGCGGGCGTGGGCGATGTACCCGGGCTGTCGGGGCTGCCGGGGCTGCCGGGGCTGTCGGGGCTGTGGAGGCCGCCGGAGGCGCCGGAAGTCGCGGGCAAGCCCCGGGCGGCCTCGAGCGCGCGGATGTCGACCCGGGTTCCGACTTCGAGCGGGCGCGAGATCTGTCGCGCGAACCATGGCGAGGCCTGCAGCCACAAGCCGAGTGCGGCCAGCACGGCCAGCGTCTTGCCGACACGCGCCCAGCGCCGCCCGCACACGAGCGCAAGCCCTGCGAGCACCAGCACGTTGACCGGCGGCAGGAACACGCTGACGATGAGATTTCGGATGAGCCAATCGATAGGCATCCGGCGAGTGTACTGGACTGCACCGCCGAGTGCATCCTTTCTCTATGACGTTCCCCGCCCGATAGCGCGCGATGCACGTTGCGCAGGCTGCGTCGCCGCCAGGGGCCAACGAAAACGGAAAACGCCCATGCAAGGCATGGGCGTGTGAGAGGCGCGCCCGCCCCGGCGGACGCGGGCGACACGGCTCGGCTGACTCACGCGAGCAGGCTGCGCAGCATCCACGCGTTCTTTTCGTGGATCTGCATGCGCTGCGTGAGCAGGTCGGAGCTCGGCTCGTCGGAGGCCGCCTCGACCGTGGGGAAGATGCCGCGCGCGGTGCGCGTCACCGCCTCCTGACCTTCGACGAGTTGCCGGATCATCTCCTCGGCCGGTGGCACGCCCTCAGCCTCGGGAATCGAGGAGAGCTTCGCGAATTCCTTGTACGTGCCGGGTGCCGGATAACCCAGCGCGCGGATGCGCTCCGCGATCTGGTCGACCGCCTGCGCGAGTTCGTTGTACTGCGCCTCGAACATCAGATGCAGCGTGTTGAACATCGGCCCGGTCACGTTCCAGTGGAAGTTGTGGGTCTTCAGATACAGCGTGTAAGTATCGGCGAGCAGATGGCTCAAACCGTCGACAATGCGCTTGCGGTCCTTGTCGCTGATGCCGATATTCACGCTGGCCACGTTGTTCTTCTTTGCCATAGTCACTCCATTTGCTGTGTGGCTCGCTGCGCCGCCGCTGCCTTGCCGCGAGCGCACCGAATTGAAAATGTCGCCGTCGGAACCGTGTTTCATTGCGGCGTCGACGGCCGGTACGAGTACGAGAATCGCGTGGCGATCGCCGCACCTGCGTATCCGATGGGGCAAATCGCACGAGGTTCCGTGCCGCTCGATCTCGGTACTTTCCTCATGACGTGCGCACCCGCGTTCCGGTTACACTGCGCCCATGCCTGCCGACCCTGCCCGCCACCCGCCGATGTCCGGCCCGCCTTGCGGCGCGTCGCGCGTGACCGATGTCACGAGCGGCGCCCCCGCCGCAGCGCTCCCGCGCCAATTGCTCGTGACGCCCGACGTCACCTCCCGCGCGCAGATCGCCGCGTTTGCCTCGCAGCTCGCGCAGGCGCTGGCGCGCGGCATCCGGCTCGTGCAACTGCGCAACCGCTCGCTCGACGCCGACGGCTATCGCGCACTGGCCGAGAGCGCGCTGGCGCTCACGCACGCGGCCGGCGCGCAGCTCCTGCTGAACCCGCCGCACGAGGTGGCGGATCTCTGGCTCGATGCGCTCGGTGCGCCCGGCGGGGCGCACGCCGGCACCGTTCCCCAGGCCGACGGCTGGCACCTCACCAGCGCCCGCCTGATGGCTTCGCGCGAGCGGCCTGCCGGCTGGAAGCGGGTGAGCGCCGCCTGTCACGACGCCGCGCAGCTCGCGCAGGCCGCGCATCTGGGACTCGACTTCGTGACGCTGTCCCCGGTGTTGGCCACGGCCACGCATCCGGACGCCGCGCCCCTTGGCTGGGCAGCGTTCAGCGCGCTGGCCGCGCGCACGCCATTGCCCGTGTTCGCGCTTGGCGGCATGCGCGCCGACATGCTCGCCAGCGCGCGTAACGCCGGAGCCCATGGGATCGCCGCGATCCGTGCTTTCTGGCCCGCGGCCTGAAGCGCGCGCGGCCATACGGCCCCTTGCGCGTGCCCACGGGCACGCCCGTCAAGCGGCCCGCGCGAGATGGCGGGTTGCCGATACCTCGCCGTCTCGCGAGCCGCTCGGCGCACTACCCGTGCACTGCCCGCGCACTACCCATGCACTACGCGGTGCAATAAGCCATGTACTGCGCGCCATGCACTAAGCCGCCAACGCCTTGCGCGCCGCGATCACCCCTGCCGCGTAAGCCGGATCGATCTTCGCGAAATGATCGATCTGGCGCTGCACCACGTCGTCCGGCACGCCGTTCATCGACGCCGCGATGTTGCCGAACAGACGCGCTTTCTGCCCTTCGTCGAACAGATTGAACAACGCGCGCGGCTGCGAGTAGTCGTCGGCATCCTCGCGATGATCGAAGCGGTCCGCCACACCTCCCAGGCCCAACGGCGGCTCGCGAAACTCCGGCTGCTCGGCAAACGCGCCGTAGCGGTTCGGCTCGTAGTTCGGTGCGCTGCCGAGATTGCCGTCGACACGCATTGCGCCGTCGCGATGGAAGCTGTGGTGGAACGGGCACTTCGGCGCGTTCACCGGAATCGCGCTGTGGTTCACACCGAGGCGATAACGCTGCGTGTCGCCGTAAGAGAACAGGCGCCCCTGCAGCATACGGTCCGGTGAGAAGCCGATGCCCGGCACGACGTTGGCCGGATTGAACGCCGCCTGCTCGACTTCCGCGAAGTAGTTCTCGGGGTTGCGATTGAGCTCCAGCACGCCCACATCGATCAACGGATAGTCCGCGTGCGACCACACCTTCGTGAGATCGAACGGATTGATATGGTACGTCGCGGCCTCAGCCTCGGGCATGACCTGCACCTGCATGCGCCAGCGCGGGAAGTTGCCCGCCTCGATGGCGTCGAACAGATCGCGTTGCGCGCTCTCCCGATCGTGGGCGACGACTTGTGCCGCCTGCTCGTTGGTCAGGTTCTCCACGCCCTGCATCGACTTGAAGTGAAACTTCACCCAGAAGCGTTCGTTCGCGGCGTTGACGAAACTGAACGTGTGCGAGCCGAAACCGTGTTGCTGGCGATAGTTCGCCGGCAAACCGCGATCACTCATGAGGATCGTCACCTGATGCAGCGACTCGGGATGCCGCGACCAGAAGTCCCACACCGCCGTCGGGTTGCGGAGGTTGGTCTTGGGGTCGCGCTTTTGCGTATGGATGAAGTCGGGAAACTTGAGCGGATCGCGCACGAAGAACACGGGCGTGTTGTTGCCCACCAGGTCCCAGTTGCCCTCATCCGTATAGAACTTGATGGCAAAGCCGCGCACGTCGCGCTCGGCGTCGGCGGCGCCGCGCTCGCCGGCCACCGTCGAGAAGCGCAGGAACACCGGCGTTTCCTTGCCGATCGCCTCGAACACGCGGGCGCGGCTGTACTTCGTGATGTCGTGGGTGATGGTCAGCTTGCCGTAGGCGCCCGAGCCCTTGGCGTGCACGCGGCGCTCGGGGATTACTTCGCGATCGAAGTGCGCGAGTTTCTCGAGGAACCACACGTCCTGGAGCAGCGCGGGACCGCGCGGGCCGGCCGTCATCGTGTTCTGGTTGTCGGGCACCGGTGCGCCGGCGGCGGTCGTGAGTTTCTTCGTATCGGACATGTGACGCTCTCCTGTTTGCTGATCGGTGGGTCGACGGCCATCGAAGGCTATCGACGGGAGTCAAAGGAAGTGAAGGAAGCCGGCGGGCTTAGGCGCCCGTCAGGGCGCAGTCAGGGCGCAGTCAGGGCGAAGTCGGCAAGCAAGCGTTCCAGCGTGGTCTCGATGTCGTGCAAATAGGCCTTCAAGTTGGTCATTCGGGCACCTCGAATGCGTCGCGTGCTATGGAGGCCACGGCCGTTGTCCCGCCATGGTTGTGCGCAGCGTCTGATGCCCACCGCCTGAAGGGCCGGCTGTCAAACGCATGGAACGATATTAATTATATTTATTGAATCAGTCGAATTGATCGTTTTTATATATTCGATAGCGAGACGCAATACGTGCCCGGCGAAGGGTTGACGTAACGGCGGGCGAGACGTGCCACCGCCCGTGCAGAGCGATGGGAACGGTGGAGGCGATCCCCCGCGCGCTGATGCGGCCGACGACAGGTGCGATGACTCAGACGCGCACGGGGGATACGGGGGATACGGGGGACAAGCGAATATGGCGGGGGCGGAATGCCCCCGCCGGGGGACGCCTCAGTTGGACGTCGCGGGCAGATCGAGCGGAATCACGCCCGGCAGGTCGCACCGCGCGATGGCCTGCGCCACGGCGTCGATGGCCGGCAAACGTGTAAAGCTCTTGCGCCAGGCCAGCACCACGCGACGGTCGGGCACCGGCGCCGAGAACGGCACGTAACGCAGCAGGCTGTCCGGCGCATGGGTCTGCGGCACCGACGTCTTCGGCAATACCGTGATGCCCACACCGCTCGCGACCATGTGGCGAATCGTCTCGAGCGAAGAGCCTTCGAACGTCTTCTGGATGCCGTCGGCGTTCTGCGAAAAGCGCATGAGTTCCGGGCAGACGCCCAGCACGTGATCGCGGAAGCAGTGGCCGCTGCCGAGCAGCAGCATCGTTTCCTGCTTCAGATCCCCGGCGTCGATCTGCGCGCGCTCGGCCCACGGGTGCGAGCGCGGCAGTGCGACAACGAACGGTTCGTCGTAGAGCGGGCGCACCATCAACCCACTCTCGGGGAATGGCAACGCCATGATGGCCGCGTCGATCTCACCCTGCTTGAGCAACTCGATGAGCTTGAGCGTGTAGTTCTCCTGCAGCATGAGCGGCATTTGCGGCGTGGTCTCGATCATCTCCTTGACGAGCGCAGGCAGCAGATACGGCCCGATGGTGTAGATCACACCCAGGCGCAGCGGGCCGGCGAGCGGGTCGCGCCCCTGCTTGGCGATTTCCTTGATGGCGATGGTCTGCTCGAGCACGCGCTGCGCCTGTGCGACGATCTGCTCGCCGAGCGGCGTGACGCTCACTTCGGCGGCGCCGCGTTCGAAAATCTGAACATTGAGCTCGTCCTCGAGTTTCTTGATGGCCACCGAGAGCGTCGGCTGGCTGACGAAACAGGCTTCCGCCGCGCGACCGAAATGGCGCTCGCGCGCCACCGCCACGATGTACTTGAGTTCCGTGAGGGTCATGTCGTCCTAACCTGTGTCATTAATCGAATCACTGCGACCGATAGATTTTGTTTTTTATAGCACAATCGCGCGGCGATTGCCCGTTTTCGGAAGACGCGCGTGGCGTCTTCCCGGATCGCGGCCATCGCTTCGGCTGCGCCCTGCCCCGGCGGCGAACGCCGCTTCGCGCGGCCCGCACGCGCGGCGCCGGCAAAGCGACGGCATGCGCTCACGCCTTCAGATAGTCCTCTCGCGCGCCCAGCCAGCGCTCCAGATGCGCGGCGACTGCGGCGGGATGCGACTTGAGCAGCAGCTCGGCCGCCTCCTGCGCGCCGGGAATGAGCCAGCCGTCCTCGTTGAGATCGACGAAGCGCAGCATGGCCGCGCCCGACTGCCGCGCGCCGAGAAACTCGCCCGGCCCGCGAATCTCGAGATCGCGCCGTGCGATGACGAAACCGTCGGTCGTCTCGCGCATCGTCTGCAGGCGCGCCTTCGCGCCCATCGACAGCGGCGACGCGTACATCAGCAGACAGACCGATTCGGCCGACCCGCGGCCGACGCGCCCGCGCAACTGGTGCAACTGCGCCAGCCCGAAACGCTCGGCGTGCTCGATCACCATCAACGACGCATTGGGCACATCCACGCCCACTTCGATCACCGTGGTCGCCACCAGCAGATGCGTGTCACCGCGCGTGAAGTCGTCCATCACGGCGGCCTTCTCCGCGGGCGTGAGGCGTCCATGCACGAGACCCACGCGCAGCTCCGGCAGCGCCGCGACCAGTTGCGCGTGCGTATCGACCGCCGTCTGCAGTTGCAGCGCCTCGCTTTCCTCGATGAGCGGACACACCCAGTACACCTGGCGCCCCGCGAGCGCCGCCGCGCGCACGCGGTCGATCACTTCGGGACGGCGCGTGTCGCTCACCAGCTTGGTGACGACCGGGCTGCGACCCGGCGGCAGTTCGTCGATCACGGACACGTCCAGATCGGCATAGTAGGTCATGGCGAGCGTGCGCGGAATCGGCGTGGCGCTCATCATCAACTGGTGCGGCATGGCGTTCTCGCCCATGCCCGCCGTCTGCATCTTGCTGCGAAGCGCGAGACGCTGCGCCACGCCGAAGCGATGCTGCTCGTCGACGACCGCCATGCCGAGCCGCGCAAAGGTCACGGTATCCTGAATGATGGCGTGCGTGCCGATGACCAGTTGCGCCTCGCCGCTGGCCACGCGCGCAAGCGCCTCGCGTTTTTCCCTGGCCTTCATGCTGCCCGCGAGCCAGGCCACCTCCACGCCGAGCGGGGTAAGCCACGCCGAGAGCTTGCGCAGATGCTGTTCGGCCAGGATTTCCGTGGGCGCCATGATCGCCGCCTGGTAGCCGGCGTCGATGGCCTGCGCGGCCGCGAGCGCGGCGATGATCGTCTTGCCGCTGCCCACGTCGCCCTGGAGCAGACGCTGCATCGGATGCGGCTGCGCCAGATCCGCCCGGATCTCCGCCCATACGCGTTGCTGCGCGCCGGTCAGGCGAAACGGCAGCGCCGCCTCGAAGCGCTCCAGCAGCCCGCCGGGCGCCCGGGTGCCGAGCGCGGGCGCCGCGAGACGCCGGCGCGCCGCCTGCGCCCGCTTGAGCGACAACTGCTGCGCCAGCAATTCCTCGCACTTGATGCGCAGCCACGCCGGATGCGAGCGCTCGACGAGCGCCGTCTCCGATACGTTGGGCGGCGGGGCGTGCAACAGTCGCACGGCCTCGGCAAGCGCGGGCAGCGGATGATCCGGGCCGATGGCCCGCTGCAGCAACCCGGGCGGCAGCAACTCGGGCAGTGGCGTGCGCTCCATTGCGTTGTGGATCGCCTTGCGCAGGTACGCCTGCGACAGGCCGGCCACGCTGGGATAAACGGGGGTGAGCGATTCCGGCAGCGGCGCGGCGGCGTCCTGCACCACGCGATAGGCCGGATGCACCATCTCCAGCCCGAAGAAGCCGCCGCGCACTTCGCCACGCACCCGCACGCGCGTGCCGACGGCAAGCTGCTTTTGCTGGCTGCCGTAGAAATTCAGAAACCGCAGCACCAGTTCGTGCCCCTCGTCGGCGATGCGCACGACCCACTGCCGACGCGGCCGGTACGCCACTTCGCTCGACGTGACGACGCCCTCGACCTGCGCCGTCTCGCTCGGCAGCACCTCGCCGATCTTGCGCAGCGTGGTCTCGTCCTCGTAGCGCATCGGCAAATGCAGGATCAGGTCGATGTCGCGCTTCAGGCCAAGCTTGGCGAGCTTGTCGGCGCTGCCCGAGCCGGGCTTGGCTGCGCTCTTGCGCGTCGCTTGCTTCGTGGCTCCCACGAGATCGGCTGGCTCGTTCTCACGCGCGTTGGCGGGCATTGTGCGTTCGGTCATGCAGTCGCGGGTCGGGAGTTGTCCGTCCCGAAGCCTCGCCGTGCCGGCAGGCCTTCGGACGAACCAAGTAAAATGTCGGTCTTTGGGGCCCGCTCACCGTCATTCCGGGAAGTTCGACGGGAGCGCGTCCTGCCGGGCGCCCGGCGCCGCCGCGCCAGCCTTGCGGCCAAACACGTTCACGAACCCGGTACCCAGGTGAACAGACCCTGAGCATTGTAAACGCTGATGTATACCCTTTCCGATTTCGATTTCGACCTGCCGCCCGAGCTCATCGCGCAGACGGCGCTCGCCGAGCGCAGCGCCAGCCGTCTGCTCGAGGTGGACGGCAGCGTCACGCCGCCGCATCTCTATGACCGGCATTTCGCCGACCTGCCCGGCCTGCTCGCCCCCGGCGACCTGCTCGTGTTCAACGACACGCGAGTGATCAAGGCGCGCCTTTTCGGCCAGAAGGCGAGCGGCGGCAAGATCGAAGTGCTCGTCGAGCGCGTGGTGGACGAGCGCACCGCGCTCGCCCAGATCCGCGCGAGCAAGTCGCCCGCACCGGGCACCGTGCTGCGTCTGGCGGATGCGTTCGAAGTGACCGTCGGAGAGCGCGTCGAGCCGTTCTACACGCTGCACTTTCCGCACGACTGCTACACGCTGCTCGAGACATACGGCCGCCTGCCGCTGCCGCCCTACATCACCCACGACGCCGACGCCGCGGACGAGACGCGCTACCAGACCGTCTACGCGCGCAACCCGGGCGCGGTTGCCGCGCCGACGGCCGGGTTGCACTTCGACGAACCCCTCTTCGCCCGGCTCGACGCACTGGGCGTCGAGCGCGCCACGCTGACGCTGCACGTGGGCGCCGGCACGTTCCAGCCGGTGCGCGTGGAGAACATCGGCGAGCACAGGATGCACTCGGAGTGGTACGACATCACGCCCTCACTCGTCGACGCCGTTGCCGCCACGCGCGCCCGTGGCGGACGTGTCATCGCGGTGGGCACCACGTCGATGCGGGCGCTGGAGTCCGGGGCCCAGGCAGCGCTGGCCGCCGGCGGCGCGCCCGGCTCGCTGCGCGCGGGCAGCGCCGAGACGGACATCTTCATCACGCCAGGCTACCGCTTCCTGCTCGTCGACCGTCTGATCACCAACTTCCACCTGCCCAAGTCGACGCTGCTCATGCTGGTCAGCGCGTTCTCGGGCATGGAGACGATTCGCGCCGCGTATCGCCACGCGATCGAACAGCGCTACCGCTTCTTCAGCTACGGCGACGCGATGATCCTCTCGCGCGAAGCGATTCACCACCCGGCGAAAGCCGTCGCCTGAACGGTCATCGCATATCCGGACGGGCCCCCGCGGGGCGCCGCGCGGGATTGCCGGGACTTCCCGGTACAATAGCGGCCTGGCCGCGCATGGGGCGCGGCCGCTCCTTTTGACGTCCCGCGCGGGCGCTGGCTTGTTTTGCCGGTGGTGCCGGGGCGCGCGATACATGCTCAAGTTCGAACTCATCACCACCGACGGGCAGGCCCGCCGGGGGCGCGTCACGCTCAATCATGGCGTGGTCGAGACGCCCATCTTCATGCCCGTGGGCACCTACGGCTCGGTCAAGGCGATGTCGCCCGCCGAGCTCGTCGAGAACAACGCCCAGATCATCCTCGGCAACACCTTCCACCTGTGGCTGCGCCCGGGGCTCGAGACGATCGCCGCCCACGGCGGGCTGCATCGCTTCATGGGCTGGGACCGCCCGATCCTCACCGATTCGGGCGGTTTTCAGGTATTCAGCCTTGGGGAGTTGCGCAAAATCAGCGAAGAAGGCGTGAAGTTCGCGTCGCCCGTCAACGGCGATCGGCTCTTCCTGTCGCCGGAAATCTCGATGCAGATCCAGCGCGTGCTCAATTCGGACATCGTCATGCAGTTCGACGAATGCACGCCCTACGAGATCGGCGGCCGTCCGGCCACGGAAATCGAGGCCGGCCAGTCGATGCGCATGTCGCTGCGCTGGGCCAGGCGCTCCATCGACGAATTCCACCGCCTGGAGAACCCGAATGCGCTGTTCGGCATCGTCCAGGGCGGCATGTACGAGCATTTGCGCGACGAATCGCTCGCAGGCCTCTCGGAGCTGGGCTTCCACGGGTATGCGATCGGCGGGCTGTCGGTCGGCGAGCCCAAGGAAGACATGATGCGCGTGCTCGAGCACGTGGCGCCGCGCCTGCCGGCCGACAAACCGCACTACCTGATGGGCGTGGGCACGCCGGAAGACCTGGTGGCGGGCGTGGCGGCCGGTGTCGACATGTTCGATTGCGTGATGCCCACGCGCAACGCCCGCAACGGCTGGCTGTTCACGCGTTTCGGCGATCTGAAGATCCGCAACGCATCGCACAAGAGCGATACCCGCGCGCTGGACGAAACTTGCGGCTGTTACACCTGTCGAAACTTCTCGCGCGCCTATCTGCACCACCTGCAGCGAGCCGGGGAGATTCTGGGCGCGCGGCTCAACACCATCCACAACCTGCATTACTATCTGACGCTGATGCAGGAAATCCGGGATGCCATCGAAGCACACCGTTTCGACGCGTTCGTCACCCGCTTCCGGGCCGATCGCGCGCGCGGCGTGCAATAACGGCCGGGGCCCGGACTGCGGGCGTCGACGACATGGATTCCTCCCGGGGAACGGGGTCGGGCGGTGGTAAAATGCCGGGCTTGGATCGTGCGTCCTCGCACCGAAACAACATGCCGCGCGCGACCGGGCAACCGGTCGCATGCGGCTTTTACTCGTCTTACACATAAGGAGAACCGAACGTGCTGATTTCCGAAGCCTTCGCTCAGACGGCTGGCGCCGCCAGCCCGACCAGCAACCTGATGAGCTTCCTGCCGCTCGTGCTGATGTTCGTGGTGCTGTACTTCATCATGATCCGTCCGCAGATGAAGCGTCAGAAAGAAGTGCGCAACATGCTGGCCGCGCTTGCCAAGGGCGACGAAGTCGTGACCTCGGGAGGCCTGGCCGGCCGTATCTCGAAGGTCGGCGAAACGTTCGTCACCGTGGAGATCGCCGAGAACGTCGAGATCAACGTGCAGAAGGGCGCCATCACGACCCTGCTGCCGAAGGGCACCATCAAGGCGCTCTGACCTTCGCACAACCGCACGCGGCCGCCCTTCCGGGCGGCCGCAGTGCATGGCGCCGCCGGTCCTCGCGGCCGGCGCTGTCATGCGAGCCGGTCTGCAGCACGGTTTGCCACGAGGCATCACCCTAGCCCGCCGCTATGAATCGCTATCCTCTCTGGAAATACATCATCATTCTGGTGGCGCTCGCCATCGGGGTGCTCTACACGCTGCCGAACCTCTTCGGTGAAACGCCGGCGGTACAGATTTCCAGCGTCAAGGCGACCGTCAAGGTCGACCCCACGACGCTTTCTCGCGCCGAAGACGCGCTGAAGTCCCAGAACATCGCCTACCAGGGCGCCGTGTTCGACAGCACGGGCAACAACCCGAGCGTGCGCATTCGCTTCGCCGACACCGACACGCAACTGCGCGCGAAGGACCTGCTCCAGACGGCGCTGAACGCCGATCCGAGCGACCCGACCTACGTCGTCGCGCTGAACCTGCTCTCGGCTTCGCCGGAATGGCTCGCCAAGATCCACGCGCTGCCGATGTACCTCGGCCTCGATCTGCGCGGCGGCGTGCACTTCCTGCTGCAAGTCGACATGGCTGGCGCCATCACGAAACGTCTGGACGCGGCCGCCGCCGACGCCCGCACGCTCCTGCGCGACAAGAACATCCGCCACAACGGCGTGACGCGCACGGACAACGGCATCGAAGTCGCCTTCTCCAGCCAGGAAGACGCCGAGCGCGCCCGTGGCGCCCTGGGCGACGGCCTGCCCGATCTGTCGTACACCACCCAGGCGGGGCCCAACGGCACGTTCAAGGTCGTGGGCGCCTTTACCGAGGCGGCGCGCCGCGCGGTGCAGGACAACGCCGTCAAGCAGAACATCGTCACGCTGCACAACCGCGTGAACGAACTGGGCGTGGCCGAGCCGGTGATCCAGCAAGAAGGGCCGGACCGCATCGTGGTGCAGCTGCCTGGCGTGCAGGACACGGCCAAGGCGAAGGACATCATCGGCCGCACCGCAACGCTCGAAGCGCGTCTGGCGGACCCGGACGCACCGCGTCTCGTATCGGCCGACACCCCGGTGCCGCCGCAGGATGAACTGTTCCTGCACGGCAATGGGGCGCCGGTGCTGCTCAAGCGTCAGGTCATCTTCAGCGGCGATCGCATCACCAGCGCCGCCGCGGGCTTCGACGACCACCAGCAACCGTCGGTCAACATCAAGCTCGACGCCGCCGGCGGCCGTGTGCTGCGCGACGTCTCGCGCGACAACATCGGCAAGCCGATGGCCATCGTGCTGTTCGAGAAGGGCAAGGGCGAAGTGCTGACGGTGGCGAACATCCGCAGCGAACTCGGCCAGAGTTTCCAGATCACCGGCATGGGCTCGGCGCAGGCGGCCAACGACCTCGCGCTGCTGCTGCGCGCCGGCTCGCTCGCCGCGCCGATGGAAATCATCGAGGAACGCACCATCGGCCCGAGCCTCGGCGCGGACAACGTGCAAAAGGGCGTGGACTCGGTGCTGTACGGCCTGGTCGCCATCGCCGTCTTCATGATGCTGTACTACATGCTGTTCGGGGTGTTCTCGGTGATCGCCCTGCTGGTCAACCTGCTGCTGCTCGTGGCCGTGCTCTCGATGATGCAGGCCACGCTCACGCTGCCGGGTATCGCGGCTATCGCGCTCACCCTCGGTATGGCCATCGACGCGAACGTGCTGATCAACGAGCGTATCCGCGAGGAACTGCGCGCGGGCGCGTCGGCCCAGAAGGCGATTTCGCTCGGCTTCGAGCACGCCTGGGCCACGATTCTGGACTCGAACGTGACCACGCTCATCGCCGGCCTGGCGCTGCTGGCCTTCGGCTCGGGCCCGGTGCGCGCGTTTGCCGTGGTGCACTGCCTGGGCATTCTGACCTCGATGTTCTCGGCCGTGTTCTTCTCGCGCGGTCTGGTCAATCTGTGGTACGGCAGCCGCCGCAAGCTCAAGACGCTCGCGATCGGTCAGGTCTGGCGCCCGGACGGCGCCGCGAACACCCCCGGCGCACGCGACGCAGGCGAGCAATAAGCGCAGGCGCGAGAGGAAACAGTCATGGAATTTTTCCGTATCAAGAAAGACGTGCCGTTCATGCGGCACGCCCTCGTCTTCAACATCATCTCGGCGCTCACATTCGTGGCGGCGGTGTTCTTCCTGCTCACGCGGGGCCTGCACCTGTCGATCGAGTTTACCGGCGGCACGGTCATGGAAGTGGCCTACACGCAGGCGGCCGATCTGGAGAAGATCCGCGGCGAAGTCGGCAAGCTCGGCTACCGCGACGTGCAGGTGCAGAGCTTCGGCACCTCGCGCGACGTGATGATCCGGCTGCCGATTCAGAACGGTCCGGACGGCAAGCAGATCACCAGCGCGCAGCAAAGCGACGCCGTGATGACCGCGCTCAAGGCGGACGCCCCCGACGTGTCGCTGCGTCGCGTGGAATTCGTCGGCCCGCAGATCGGGCATGAGCTGTTCACCGACGGCTTGCTGGCGCTCACGTTCGTGGTGGTCGGCATCATCATCTACCTGTCGTTTCGCTTCGAATGGAAGTTCGCCGTGGCCGGCGTGATCGCCAACCTGCATGACGTGGTGATCATTCTCGGCTTCTTCGCCTACTTCCAGTGGGAGTTCTCGCTGGCGGTGCTCGCGGGGGTGCTGGCGGTGCTGGGCTACTCCGTGAACGAATCGGTCGTGATTTTCGACCGGATTCGCGAGACGTTCCGCAAGATGCGCAAGGCGAGCGTGCAGGAAGTGATCGACCACGCCATTACCACGACCATGTCGCGCACGATCATCACGCACGCGAGCACGGAAATGATGGTGCTGTCGATGTTCTTCTTCGGCGGCCAGACGCTGCACTACTTCGCGCTGGCGCTGACCGTGGGTATTCTGTTCGGCATCTACTCGTCGGTGTTCGTGGCCGCCGCACTCGCCATGTGGTTCGGCGTGAAGCGCGATGACCTCATCAAGCACACTAGCAAGGACGGCGAGGAAGGGATGGATCGCAACGATCCGAACTTCGGCGCGCGGGTCTGATCGCTGCGGGCACCGGTCCGAAGCCGATCCCAAGCCAATCTGAAAAAACCGCCGGCGCGTCCGGCGGTTTTTTTGTCCGCGCGCACGAGTCTCGCGCGGGTCTTTCGCACCCGTCTGTACGGCACGGCGACTTGGTAATCCAGCGAACAGGCCAGCATCGCTGTCTGCCGCGTGCACGACGCACGGGCTTGCGGTAATCTCGCGGGATTCGCCCATTCCGACACGTCTTGCCATGAAGCCGATCCGCATCTGGGACCTGCCCACCCGTCTGTTCCACTGGTCGTTCGTCGTGATCGCCGTCGCGGCCTATGTGACGGCCAAAACCGGTGGCAACGCGATGGTCTACCACTTCTGGTGCGGCTACGCGATTCTCGCCTTGCTGATTTTCCGCGTGGTGTGGGGCCTTGCGGGCCCGCGCTACGCGCGCTTCAGCGCCTTCCTGACCGGCCCGCTCACGTTCGTTCGGTCGCTGCGCGACGCCGCGGCCACCGACGCGCGTTTTGCCGGGCACACGCCGCTGGGCGGCCTGTCGGTCATCGCCATGCTGCTCTTCTTCGGCATCCAGGCCGTGCTCGGCCTGTTTTCGAACGACGATATCTTCAACGACGGGCCCCTCGTCAAATTCATCGACAAGGACCTGAGCGACGCCCTGACCGGCTGGCATCAGCGCAATCAATGGGTGCTCGTGGCGCTCGTGGCGCTGCACGTGCTGGCGATCGTCTATTACCGCGTGGCGCGCAAGAAGGATCTGATCACCCCGATGATCGGCGGCGACAAGCATCTGGCCACGCCGGCGCACCCGGCGCGTGACGATTGGCGCGTGCGTGCCGGCGCGCTGGTGCTGATCGCGCTGGCCTCGGCGCTCGTGTACCGCATCGTCCATCTGACGCCGGCCGTCGCGTCGCTCCCGTCGTATTGACGCGTCGGGCGCAACGTCGGGCCCCGAATGCAAAAAGCCGGTCGCGTTGCACGCGGCCGGCTTTCCTGTTTTCCCGTGGCGAGAACAGCCCGGGAGCGATTTACTTCGCGCGGAAGTTGTCGTGGCAGCTCTTGCAGGTCTGCGCCGCTTCGCCGAAGGCCGTCTTGATCGAGGCGAGGTCGCCGCCCTTGGCCACGGTGTTGAGCTTGGCAACCGCGGTTTCCATTTTCTCGGCCGCTTGCTGGAACTTCGCCTTGTCGGAGAAGACCTCCGGCTTGGCCTTGCTCTTTGCCGTCGTCTGGCCGCCCTCGAAGGCGGGCCACGGCAGCTTCGAGAGCGTGGCGACGAGTTCCGCGTTCTTCGCCACGTCGTCCTTGTTGAACGGGGCGTCGCCCTTGACGACGGCGCCGATGCGGCCAAAGTGGTTGCCGAGCAGGAAGAGTGCGGACTGGCGGTATTCCACGGCGTCCTCGGGCTTGGCGAACTGGGCTTGTGCGAGGGCCGGCACGACGGCGGCGGCGAGAGCGGCTACGGCGAAAGTCAGCTTCATCGAGGGGATTCTCCTTATAGATTGTGCGGCTATGATACACAGCAACCCGACGATGTGTGTGACACCTCGCGGCGCCCGGCGCGCCAGGGTCGCGCCCATGAAAAACGGGCCGCACCGGCGGCCCGTTCACTGTCCCCGACAGAATGCCTTCGCGCGTCAGACGCGCTTGGCGAGCGACTCGGCGATACCGACGTAGTTCGCCGGCGTCATCTCCAGCAGGCGCGCCTTGGCGTCTTCCGGAATGGCCAGTTGCTTGATGAAGGCCTGTAGCGCTTCACGGGTAATGCCCTTGCCGCGCGTGAGTTCCTTGAGTTGCTCGTAAGGATTGGGCACGCCAAAGCGGCGCATCACCGTCTGCACCGGCTCGGCCAGCACTTCCCACGTGTT
Organism: Pandoraea sp. CB10b_02; assembly: GCF_002216225.1. Classification (NCBI taxonomy): domain Bacteria; kingdom Pseudomonadati; phylum Pseudomonadota; class Betaproteobacteria; order Burkholderiales; family Burkholderiaceae; genus Pandoraea; species Pandoraea sp. CB10b_02. The sequence goes on along the minus strand of NZ_NJGW02000010.1, from coordinate 27,394 downwards.
GTCGAGGTCTTCGTCCAGACGCTGCGGGTTCACCTCGAGCTTGCCCAGACCGCGCAGGCACGAGTCATACGCCAGCAGGCTGTACCCGAAGGCCACGCCGATGTTGCGCAACACGGTGGAGTCCGTCAGGTCGCGTTGCCAGCGTGAGACCGGCAGCTTGTCGGCCAGGTGACGCAGCACGGCGTTGGCCAGCCCCAGATTGCCCTCCGAGTTTTCGAAGTCGATCGGGTTGACCTTGTGCGGCATGGTCGACGAGCCGATCTCGCCGGCCTTCGTCTTCTGCTTGAAGTAGCCGACCGAGATGTAACCCCAGATGTCGCGGTTCAGGTCGAGCAGGATCGTGTTGGCACGCGCCACGGCGTCGAAAAGCTCGGCCATGTAGTCGTGCGGCTCGATCTGGATGGTATACGGATTGAACGTCAGGCCCAGACGCTGCTCGATGACCGCCTTCGAGAACGACTCCCAGTCGTACTCCGGATAGGCCGAGAGGTGGGCGTTGTAGTTGCCGACCGCGCCGTTCATCTTGGCGAGCAGCTCCACACGGCGAATGCGCTCGAGCGCACGGGCCAGACGCACGGCCACGTTGGCGAGTTCCTTGCCGAGCGTGGTCGGCGAGGCGGGCTGGCCGTGGGTGCGCGAGAGCATCGGCTGGGCGGCGTGTTCGCGTGCGAGCTCGCCGAGCTTGGCCACCAGCGATTCGAGCGCCGGCACGAGCACCTTGTCGCGCGCGCCCTTGATCATCAGGCCGTGAGACGTGTTGTTGATGTCTTCCGACGTGCACGCGAAGTGGATGAATTCGCTCGCCTTTTCGAGTTCCGCCTGACCCTGGACCTTTTCCTTGAGCCAGTACTCGACGGCCTTCACGTCGTGATTTGTGACTTTCTCGATGTCCTTGATGCGCTGGGCGTCGGCGTTCGAGAAGTTGGCGGCCAGCTCGAGCAGGAACGTCTCCGCCGCCGCCGAGAACGGCGCGATCTCGGCGAAACCGGCCTTCGACAGCGCGATCAGCCAATGGATTTCGACCGTCACGCGGTGACGCATGAATGCCGCCTCGGACAGCCACGGGCGCAAGGCGTCGGTCTTGCTGGCATAACGGCCGTCGAGCGGGGAAAGCGCGGTCAGGGGGGAGAATTCGTCAGACATGGCACTGGGCACCGAAAAAGAAAACCGGGGGAGCCGGCGTGGCGCCAACTCGGAAAGACCGCCATTTTACCATTCCCGGCCCCCGGGCATCCGCACGCCGGCCCGCCGCCGTTGCCTGGGCGATGTCCGCGGCCCTGCCCTGGCGGGCGCTTCCTGCTTCCCGGGCGCGCCGCCTTCCTCCATGCTTTCCCCGCGCCGCTCGCGGCACTGCTCGGCCGCCTCGGGCCGCACGTTATACTCTCCCCCGCGCTACAGCGATTTATGAAGGAAACACATGAAGTTGATCGGTGCCCTCGCCAGTCCCTACGTTCGCAAAGTCCGCATCGTGCTGGCGGAAAAAAAGCTCGACTACAAGCTCGAGCTGGAGAATGTCTGGGGCGACGACAGCCGCGTCCACGAGTCCAACCCGCTGGGCAAGGTGCCTTGCCTGGTGATGGAAGACGGCGAAGCGGTGTTCGACTCGCGCGTGATCTGCGAATACCTCGACACGCTCTCGCCCGTGGGCAAGCTGCTGCCGCCGTCCGGGCGCGAGCGCGCCGAAGTGCGCTGCTGGGAAGCGCTTGCCGACGGGCTGACGGACGCCGCCGTGCAGATTCGCGTCGAAACGATGTTCCATGACGAGGCGTCGCGCTCGCAACGGCTCATCGACCGGCAACTGCGCAAGATCACCGAGGGGCTGCGCGCCATGGAGCTCGGACTGGCCGAGCGTCAATGGTGCGCCGGCAATCGCCTGACGCTGGCCGACGTGGCCGTGACCTGCTCGCTGGGCTATCTCGACTTCCGTTTCCCGGAAGTGCCGTGGCGCGACGCGCATCCCAACCTGGCCCGTCACTTCGAGCGCATGTCCGCGCGCCCGTCCGTGGCCGACACCGTGCCGGTGGCCTGATCGGCGTCATCCGCCCTGACGAGGCGGCATCACGACGGCCGGCCGATCGCGATCGTCCATGCGCGCCGACGGGCTGCGCGTCATCCATTCCCCCAGACCCCGCAGCAGGCGCCAGGCGCGCTCGGCCGCCGCGTCCGCGGTGGCACGCGGCGACGGGGTGCGTGCGTCAGTCGGGTCCCGGTCCGGCTCCCGCGACGACCCCGCACCCGCACGGCTCGGGGCGACGGCCGCGCGCGCCACGGACGCCCCGGCCTGAACGGCATGCGCGCCTTCGCCCGGCTCGCGCAGGATATCCGCGAGATCGCTGCCGGCAGGCGGCCTCGTCGCGACGCCTGCGGCGGCTGCTCGCACCCTGAGCGATTCGCGTCGAAGGGGGCGTTGTGCCGGCGACGCCCGCTCGCGACGCCATGCATCCTGATCGTGCGACGGGTCCGCATCGGCCAGACGCGAATATCCCGCCATCACTTTGCGCACGTAGTTCTGCGTCTCGGGGAATGGTGGAATCCGGCGGCCGTGTCGCAACACGGCCCCCTCGCCGGCGTTGTAGGCGGCGAGCGCAAGAACGAGTTCGCCGTCGAAACGCTCGAGCAGCCAGCGCAGGTACGCCGCGCCGGCGCGCAGGTTCTCCGCCGGGTCCTCGAGACGGCGCACGCCGAAGCGCGCACCGGTGCGCGGCAGCACCTGCATAAGACCGATGGCGCCGCGCGGCGACACCGCCAGCGGATCGTAGCCCGACTCGGTCTCGATGATGGCGTGAAGCAGGGCCGCCTCCAGCGACGCCGCACGAGCCGCGTGCCGGACGAGGGCATCAAAGGGCCGTGCATCAAAGGGCCGTGCTTGCGAAATCGACGAGGCCGCCGCGCTCGTGTCGGAGACGATTCGTTCCGGGACACGCGCCTGCGAAGCCGCCTCGGCGCGCGGGACGACGCGGGGCGCGGGCACCGCCAGCTGCGCGTCGGCAACGCGCGGGTGACGCGGCAGCAGTCCCGGTGTCGAAGCCGTTGCCGACAGCGACACCAGCCCCGCGCCAACGGTCAACGTCCATGCCGCGAACCGGCCGGCCCGGCGCCGCGGCGCGGTCATGTCGCGCCTCCCGGTCCGGCGACGTTCCTTCCCGTTTGCGCCCCACCCTCACGTCGACCGCCTGGCGCGTCCGCCGCTGCGCCGTGCAGCGCGTCATCCGCGGCGCCGTCCACTTCGTAAGGCAGGTCGAGCGCGAGACGCAAAATCGCGGCCACGGCGTCGAACAGATCGGCGGGAATCGGCGCGTCGACGTCGACGTCGTCCATCAGTCGCCGCGCGACCGGAATGTGCTCGATCACCGGCACCCCTTCGCGCTGCGCGAGCTCGACGATACGCCGTGCGCGCGCATTGCGACCCTTCTCGATCACCAGCGGCACGGCAGTCTCTCCGGGCACGTAGCGCAGGCACACTGCAATACGCGTCGGATTGCGCACGACGGCCGTCGTGCGCCGGACGTTGTCCGACAGGCTGCCGCTCTCGATCGTCTCCCGGTGAATGTCGCGACGCTTGTTCTTGATTTCGCGGTTGCCCTCGACTTCCTTGAGCTCGCGCTTGATCTCCTCGTGAGACATCATCAGTTGCTTGCGCAGTTGATACTTCTGGTACGCGTAATCGAGGCCGCCGAACACCACGTAGGCCGCCACGAGCGCCGACATCAGCCAGAACAGCAGGCGCGCGGTGAGCGCCAGCCCGCACGAGGGTCCGCACATCGGCAACACCGCGAGCGAAGGCGTGTACTGCCGCACGAGATAGAAGAACACCACGCCGAGCACCGCCACCTTCATGAGTGATTTGCCGAACTCGAAGAGCGACTGCATCGAGAACAGTTGCTTCGCCTTGGCGACGGGATCGATGCGCTCGTATTTCGGACGGAGCACGTCGGGCGCCACCAGCGCGCCGATCTGCAGAATCACGACGAGCCAGGTCGTGACGACCAGCAGCAGCGCGAGTCCGCCCGCGAAGCGCAGAAACAGCAGCAGCGAAGGGGCCAGCATGCCGCGCACCGCCTCGTCGACCGGCTCGCGCAGCACGAGCAGCATGCGCGCGACGAGCGCCTCGAGCGCGGCATACAGCGCGGGCCCCTCGAACACCAGCCATGCCAGCACCGCGCCGAGCTGCACGCATACGCTGAGATCGGCGCTCTTGGCGACGCGCCCCTTCTTGCGCTGGTCCTGGATCTTCTTGGGTGTGGGCGGCTGATTCCTTTCGCTCATGTCAGCCTCACGGTGCCGGCAACGCCAGTGCCTGCCACGCGCGAAACATCTCGGGCAGCCGATACCAACTGGCCAGTGGCACGCCGATCGCGAACGGCAGACTCGCGACCGTCACGAGCAGCGCCATGGCGCTCTTGACGGGCATCGCGAGAAAGAACACGTTGAGCTGCTGCGCCGCGCGGTTGATGAAGCCCATCGCCAGGTCGACGAGCACCATCACCACGATCGCCGGCAGGGCGACGGCCAGGCACATGAGCTGCATTGCCTGCCACAACGACAACAGCCAGGCCGCGCTGTCGTCGCTCCAATGCCAGGCCGCGCCCACGGGCAGCGCGGTGTACGAGTCGTACAGCGCACCGAGCAACGCATGCGCGGCCGGGGTGATGAAGAACAGCACGCACAGCATTTGCGTGAGCGCGATGCCAAAGACCGAGGATTGCGCGCCCATGAGCGGGTTGAGCACGCTTGCCATTGACGCGCCCCGCAGGGTGTCGATCACGTAACCGGTCATGTCCATCGCCCAGAACGGCAGCGCGGCGGCGAACCCGAGCAGCCCGCCGACCCCCAGCTCGCGCAGGACCAGCATGGCCCAGCCGGTCCATTGCGCCGGCATCTCGGGTGCGGCATGGACGAGCGGCACCGCCGGCAGCGCCAACGCGAGCACCAGGGCGTTGCGCAACAGGCCCGCCCCCAGCATGCCTACGGAGAACACCGGCAGCAGCATGGCAATGCCCAGCGGGCGCAGCATCGCCACGCCCCAGGCGAGCGCCCAGTCATGGAGCCCGGTCCAGACGGGCGGGAGCAGCGCATCGGCGGCGGGCGCCAGGCCCGGGAGCAGCGTGGGAGTCATTGGCGCTCACCGCATCCGGCTGATCTGTTCGAACGCGCCGCCCGCATAGTTGAGCAGGACATGGCCCATCCACGCGTAGGTTGCAGCGAGCGTGACCGATACGGCGACGAGCTTGATGAGAAACTGCACGGTCTGGTCCTGCACCTGCGTGAGCGCCTGCACGAGCGAGACGAGCACGCCGACGACGGCGGCCACCACGACCGTGGGCAGCGACATCAGCAGCGTGAGCCACAGCATTTCGCTGGTGAGTTTGACGACGATGGCTTCACTCATGCACACACTCCCGAAGCCGTCATGCGTAGGAGAGCATGAGCTGACGCACCAGTTGCTCCCAGCCGTTCATCATCACGAAGATCAACAGCTTGAACGGCAACGCGATGGTCATGGGCGAGACCATCATCATTCCCATCGCGAGCAGGATGTTCGAGATCACCAGATCGATCACGACGAATGGCAGGTACAGCAGCAGGCCGATCCTGAACGCCTCGGCGAGCTGGCTGAGCGCAAACGCGGGCATGAGCACGAGCAGCGAATCGGCGCCCAGGCGCCCGCGATGCGCCTCCGGCCACGTCCGGCCGGCGATACCGGCGAAGAACTCGCGCTGTCGCACGTCACTGTGGCGCGAGAGAAAGGCACGGTAAGGCGCGAGCACGGCGGCGTCGACGTCGGCCACGAAACTGGGCGAGGACATCGCGACGGGGCGACGCGCGAGATTCGTTTCGATATCGAAGGCGACGGGCGCCATGATGAAGCAGGTGAGCACGAGCGACAGGCCGTAGATGGCGATGTTCGGGGGAATCTGCTGCGTACCGAGCGCGTTACGCAGCAGCGCGAACACCACGGCAAGCTTCAGGAATGCAGTGCCCAGCACCACCAGCAGCGGCATGATCGACAGCAGCGAGAGCACAACGACAAGCTGCACCGGGTGGTCGAGCAGGGACATGCGAACTCCAATGGGCGTCGTGGGCGGGCGGCGCGGCAAACGACGTCGACAAGACGGCACAAGCGAGGGGCTTGCGAAGGAATGCCGCGACACCGTGCCGGCGGTGTGTCGGGCGTCGGGCGATGTTAGGAATGCCGCGCGCGCATGCCCATCCGGTCACCACCCGAGATTGCGGAGAGCACGGCGACTTGCGTACCCACATCGGGTCAGGGGCGGATTTCCGTGGCTTCGGTGGCTTCGGTGGCTTCGGTGGCTTGGGCGGCTTGGGCGGCTTCGGCAGCGTTGGCCGCGTCGGTGGGCTCGTCGCCCGCCGCGGCGAGCGCGCCATGCGCGGCGCCGAGGCGTGCGGCCCATGCGCCGCAGCCAAAGCGCAATAAGCGCGCCGCGGCCCACGGCATGCCATCTCGCCACAACACGACGTGCGAGGTGGACAACGTATGGACCTCGGAGACGGGCGGCCGGGCGTCGACGCGTCCGGCGCGCCAGGCCATCAGCAGGGGGACAGGAAAAGGCCGCTCCCCGATGACGGCGATCAGGCGGGTCATGGAAGACGCGGGCGGTGCGGCGTTCGGTCGGTCGGCGCGGGCGGGGCCGATGTCGGGAGGACCGTCGATAGGGTCGCTGCCGTTGATGGGAGGGATGGGGTCGATGGGGGCGAGCACGACGCTTCGCCCGAGCGGCGCAGCGTCGCGGATCGCAATCGCGAAGTCGCCGTCCAGCAGCCATGCTTCGCCATGCTCGACGTCCGCGGCCACGTCCAGCAGCACGGCATCGCCTTCGCGCAACGCATCGCATTGCCGGCTCGCGAGCGTCGTCCATCCCGCAGCGAGTGTGCAGCGGCGCTGCGGGAGCCCTGCCGGATCGAGCGGTGCGTCGCTCTGGCGCGCCGCCTGACAGCGTGCGGACAGCCACGACGTTGCGCCGTCGAGATAGCTCAGCGCCAACCGGCGGCCGTCGCGCTCGAGGACCATGCCGACGCGCCACGCCGCCGCCGCGCAGCCCGGCGCCACGTTCGTCACGTGCGGCCATGTGGCGAGAGCCGCGGCGCTCGCCACGGGGTCGCCATCACCGCCACCGTCCTCATCATCGCCATCGCCGGCAATGGCGGGAGCCAGGGTCAGCGACGCGGCAATCTCCGCCCAGTCCGACGCAAGTGCCTCGTGCAGCGGCACCGGCAAGCGCGGCGCGAGCCAATCGTGCCATTGCTGCGCGTCGCACCAGAAACGCACCGGGGCCATGACGCCGTCATCGACGCGGGCGCTCACCACGAGGCCCTCGCCGCCCGAGCGAAGCCACCCGACGCTTACGTCGATGTCCTGCACCGCGAACGCGACGCAGCCCGAAGCCCCCGTCAGCACACCGTCGAGCGGCCCCGCGGCGATCGGCAACGCCCCCGGCTCAAGGTACATATCGCGCCTGCACTTCGACGGTCACCGCCAATCCGAGGCGCGACGTCAGCGCGCGCGACAGTTCTCCACGATGCGCGAGCAGCCGCCGGTACAGCGCCAGGCGCACGCAGATCAGCGAGACGGTGATGCCCAGCCGCCCTCGCCGCGCTTCCACGACCAGACCGTCGAGCGCCCCGCCGTGCACCGCGACGCGCAGCGAACTCACGCCCTCCCAATTCTCGCTTTGGCGCTCGCGCCACACGCGCAGCCACCGCAGCACGTCGACAGGGCCGCTCACCCGCACCACCCGCTCGCGCGCCAACGTGAACGGGCGTTCGTCGGACTCGTCGCGATACCCCGAGCGGCGGGCCCCGGCGTCGTGATGCGACTTCACCCGTTCGCCGGACAGGCCGGCGAAAGGATCGGCGGAAACGGCACTGCGTGGGACGGTACTCATGGTGTGCTCCTCATGGTGACGAAGGGGTTGCTGCATCGGGGGCGCGCCAGCCGTCGCGCGGCTTGCAAGGCGCGGGCGGCCAGAGAGCGTGCGGCATGGCGTCAACGCCGTTGCGCGAGCAACGCGCGCAACTTCTCCTGCTTGCGCGCGTTGGCATACAGCCGTTCGCGCTGCTCCTGCAATTGCGCCTGCACCTGCTGCCACTGCGCGTGCGCCGCCTGTGCTCGCGCACGGGCATGCGCGAGCGCTGCGCGCGCCTGCTCGACCTCGCGTGAGACCTGCGCCGCCTCCCGCCGCGCGTACACGCCGCCGCGCGCCAGGGCTTGCTGCCAGACCTCGCGCAGCCGGGCGTGCTCGCGCTCGCTGGCCGCGAGTGCGTCGCCGGCCTCGCGCGCGGCTGCCGTCAGACGCGCCAGGGCGGCCCGCAGACCGGCTTCGCGCCGCGCCGCCAGCGACGTTAGTGACACGAGTGACGTTAGCGATGCTGGAGACGTCAGCGCGAGGGCGCCGTCCCGATCGCTCATGCCACCAGTTGCGCGAGCCAGTCGCGCGTATCGTCGAAGGGCGCCACTTCGCCTTGCGGCTGGCACAGGAACGCACGGATGTCGGGCGCGCGCGCCAGGGCGTCGTCGGTCTCGGGATCGTTGCCCGGCTGGTATTCACCCACGCGCACGAGCAACTCGACCTCGGCGGCCAGCGCCAGCGCGCGCCGCACTCGCGCCGCGCACTCGACGTGCTCGGCGTCCGCGACCTGCGTCATCACGCGCGACAGGCTCCTCGATACGTCGATGGGCGGATAGTGGCTCTCCTGCGCCAGACGCCGCGACAATACGATGTGCCCGTCGACAATCGAGCGCACTTCGTCGGCCAGCGGCTCGTCGAGGTTATCGCCCTCGACCAGCACGGTATAGAACGCGGTAATGCTGCCGACGGCGCCGGTGCCCGCGCGCTCCAGCAGCCGCGGCAAGCGCGCGTAGAAGCTGGGCGGCAGCCCGCTTGTCGCGCCGAGCGGCTCGCCCGCGGCCATGCCGATGTCGCGAACGGCGCGCCCGAAGCGGGTGAGCGAATCCATCAGCAGCAGCACGTCCTTGCCCTCGTCGCGGAACGCCTCGGCGATCGCCGTCGCCGTGTACGCCGCCTTCATGCGCTCCAGCGCGGGACGGTCCGACGTGGCGACAACGCACACGGTGCGCGCCCTCGCCTCGGGCGCGAGGGAGTGCTCGAGAAACTCGCGCACCTCGCGGCCGCGCTCGCCGATGAGCGCGAGTACGATGACGTCGGCCTGCGCGCCCTGGCACATCATCGCGAGCAGGGTGCTCTTGCCGCCGCCCGCCGCCGCGAAGATGCCCAGACGCTGCCCCCTGCCGCAGGTGAGCATGCCGTCGATGGCGCGCACGCCGACGGGCAGCGGCGTGGTGACGGGTGCGCGTACCATCGCCGGCGGGGGCGGCGCGTCGAGGGCGCGCCACGCCGCATCGGGCGTAGCGGCGACGGTGTCGCGCGCGTGCTCGCCGCCTGTCGTCCCGGACGCGAGCGGCCTGCCGAGCCCGTCGAGCACGCGGCCGACCAGATGGGGGCCGACCGCTACGCGCGACGCCGTGCCCAGCGCCTGCACCAGCGCTCCGCTGGCCACGCCGTTCGGCTGCGCATACGGCGCGAGCCATACGTGACGTCCCTCCACCGCGATGACCTCGGCGTCGAGCGCGGGCGAGAGCACCCGGCACTGCTCGCCGAGCGCGGCGCCGGGCAGTCGCGCCCGCATGGCATTCGGCGTGATCTTGTCGATGCGTCCGTAGCGCGCCGGCTGCGCGGATTCGCGTTGCCAGGCTTCGCACGCGCCGCGGCGGGAGTCCAGCGTCCGTGCGAGCGCGTGGGCGATGCGGGTCTCGTCGGGCCGGCGCATGTCAGTAGGCGGCCTGCAGGTCGATGGTGCCGAGCACGCGCAGATGCGGCTCGTCGGCCACTTCCTGGAATGACAGCACCGGCAGGTCGGCGCGCTCGCGCTCGATCAGCTTGCGCAAGAAGCGCCGCACGTCCATCGCGGTAAACAGCACGGCGGGCGTGCCGTCGTGTGCGAGCCATGCCGCGTCGATCGCGTTGAGGATGGCGTCCGTCTGTGCGGGGTCGAGATCGGCGTAGGAGCCCGACGACGTCTGACGCACCGCTGCCCGCACCGTGTCCTCGATGCCGCGCCCTACGTTCCACCCGGCGATGTGCGCCATGCCGCGCCGGAAGCGGCGCGTGATATGGCGGCGCAGGCTGAGGCGCACGTACTCGGTGAGCATGATCTGGTCGCGCTCCTTGGGCGCCCACTCGATCAGTGCCTCGAAAACGCGTCGCAGATCGCGGATCGACACGCCCTCCGCCACCAGCCGCTGCAGAACCTCGGCCGTGCGGCTGATCGGCAACTGCCGCTGCAACTCCTTGACGAGTTCGCCATAGCGGTCTTCCATGGCGTCCATCAGGAAACGCGCTTCCTGCACGCCCAGGAAGTCGGCGGCATGCGCGTCGATAACCAGCGAGACGCAGTGCGCAACGCGCTCGGCCCCCTCGATCACCGTCCCGCCAAGCGCGCGCCACTCCTCAGCCTGCGGGCCATCGAGCCAGAACAATGTCTGTCCGCCAAACGGCAGCGGCATCTCGCGCGGAGCCCCGGCCGAGAGCGCGCGCAGCGCGGGCAGCGGGTGCGCCGCGTCGTGATGCGCCAACGCCTCGAGCGGCGCGACGTCGATGGACATCACGCTTTCGTGGTACAGCGCGATATCCAGCCGGTGCTCGCCCAGCGTCTTGTCGACGACGATTTCCGCTTGCGGCATCGGCACGCCAAACTGCTCGAACTTCCGGCTGCGCAGGGCATCGACGCACGCCGCAAGCGCCGTCGGCCCGCCGCACGCCTGCGCGAGCGCTTCGCTCACGCGGGCCTGCAACGGCTGCGCCCCTGGGCGCCCCTCCAGGGATTTGGCGGATCCGGCGGTCGTCGCGCTCTCGCCCGTGGCCCCGTCGTCGCCGGCCTTCGTGCCCGCCTCGCGCGCGAGCCGCGCGACCCACCACGCCGCGCCGCCCGCCAGTGCGCCGAGCAAGGCGAAGTAATGCATCGGGAAGCCGGGAATCAGCCCGAAGAGCAGAAGCACCACGGCGGCAAGCATGAGCGAGCGCGGCTGGGCGGCCAACTGATCGGTCAGTTCGCGCGCCAGGTTGCGGCGCTGCTCGCCGGGCACACGCGTTACGATGATGCCAGCCGTCACGGAGATGAGCAGCGCGGGAATTTGCGACACGAGACCGTCGCCAATCGAGAGAATGGCGTAGATGGCGGCCGCGTCGCCCGCGCTCATGCCGTGCATGAAGACCCCCACGCCAATGCCGCCGAGCAGGTTCACCACGATGATCACGAGCCCCGCAATGGCGTCGCCCTTGACGAATTTCATCGCGCCGTCCATTGCGCCGTAGAACCGACTCTCTTTCTGCACCGTGCGACGCAGCCGCCGGGCTTCGGCCGCGTCGATCGCCCCCGCGCGCAGGTCCCCGTCGATGCTCATCTGCTTGCCGGGCATGCCGTCGAGCGAGAAGCGCGCCCCCACCTCGGCCACCCGTTCCGAGCCCTTGGTGATCACGATGAAGTTGACGACCGTGATGATGAGAAACACGATCATTCCCACCACGATGTTGCCGCCGGCCGCGAAGTCGCCGAACGTGTAGACGATGTCTCCCGCATCGGCGCGCAGCAGAATCAGCCGGCTGGTGCTGATGGTGAGGCCGAGCCGGAACAGCGTGGTCATGAGCAGCACGGAAGGGAACGCCGAGAAGTCGAGCGGCTCGTTGATGTAGAGGGCGACCATGAGCAGCAGCAGCGACACGCCGAGATTGAGCGCGATGAGCAGATCCATCACCGACGGCGGCATCGGGATGATGATCATCAGCACCGTCACGAGCAGCAGGCTCGCCAGCACGATGTCCTGGCGCCCCGCGGCGATGCGCAGCCATGTCAGCGGGCGGCTCACGCCCGGGCCTCCGGCGTCTCGCGTTGCCGTCGCGCGTCGATGTGCTCGAGCACACGGCGCATGCGCGTCACGCAGGCCAGCCAATCGGTGGCCTGGGCGTTACCGCTCGCGGGCGGCGTGGCGATCAGCATGGGACGGCCCTGCGCCACGCAGGCCCGCACCGGAATGCCGGGACTCCACTCCGGCACGCAGACCTGCAACATGTGCAGGAGCCAGCGGTACGCGCCCGGGCCGGGGCGGCGCAGCGTCATGACGAGCGTCACGCCGTCCGTGCCGGCGTCGGTCATCAACACGCACGAGACGCCCAGCGCAAGGCGCATGCGCGGCGCCACCCGCTGCGCGGGCAGCGCCAGCAGTTCGAACAAATGCTCCAGTTTGCGTTGCGTCTGAGTGTCCATCGACGGGCGCCGCGCCGGCTTGGAGCCGGCGGTGCGGGAGAGGAGACAAAAAGTAGCGGCGATGGTCACCCAGGCATGCGCCGCGCGCCTATCCGGCGCGGACCTGAGTTTTCGCAACCGGCGCGCGTGCGCCGCCGCCGCGGTGCCGGGACATGTCACATCATCATGCCGAGCCGGTGCGCCCAGTTCACGACGTCCGCCACGTTGTGCGCGTCGAGCTTGCGCATCATGTTCAGGCGATGCGTCTCGACCGTCTTCACGCTGATCGATAGCACCTGGGCGATGTCCCGGTTGCGTTGCCCTTCGGCCACGAGCTTGAGTACCTGCCGCTCGCGCAGCGTCAGCGACTGTTCGGGGGTCTCGACGTCGCACGCGCGTGTCGCGCGAGGCGTGTGCGGCTTGCGCACCGTCTCGAGCGCGCCGCCGAAGACGGCCGGATCGACGAAACGGTGGCCGCGCATGACCTGTTGGGCGGCGTGAACGAGCGTTCGGCGCGGGCTGCTCTTGAGCACGAACGCGCGAGCACCTGCGTCGAGCGACTGCCGCGCGCGCTCGCTGTCGTCGCTGGCCGAGTTCACGAGAATGCGCAGGTCAGGCCAGCGCTGCATGCATTGATGAATCACATCGACGCCGTCCATGCCGGGCAGGCCCAGATCCAGCAGCATCAACGCAGGACGATGGACCTGGCAGGCCCGGTACACGTCGAGACCGTTGGCAACCCTGGTGAGGACTCGCCAGCCGAGATCGCACTCGACCAGCCGGCACAGGCCGTCCGCGAGCAGTTCGTGATCCTCGACGACGATGACACCGACGCACCCCGTCATTCGTATCTCCTCGATAGTTAGTAGTTCAAATCCATAGGGATTCTTGATCACTCTCTTTCGAAATTTGTCCAGGCGGCCGATTCTTGTGCCATCGCCCCGCGCCCGGTGTAGGAAAACTCGGGAAAGTGGCGTCGCACGACGTCAGTTCAGGTCAGGGCCCGATGGCGTGACGTAACGTTCGCCGGATAATTTCCGTCTTCACCGCGACGCCCCGTCGACGTGTCGGCGCGGGTGGATTTCGAAAACGCATGTTTTCCCGGCGCCCCGGTGCCGCCTCCTTCCGATACTTATGCGTTTGCCATTTGCGCTTGCCGCACTCGACTGGATTTCCCCGCGAGACGTACAAGGCGCCCGCATCGCGCTCGAGCTCGACGGCCAGCCGGGCTGGACGTGCCCGGCCGGCGACGGCTTCTGCGTGGCAACGGCCGTGCCGTGGCCGGGCGCACTCATCACTGCGCACGGGGCTTGCCCGCGCCCCCCCGGCACGCGCGCGCTCGATGCGGCACTGCGCGACGACACGCCGCTCTCGCGTTGGCTGATGCACCTCGCGCTCGTGCTGGCAGCCTCGCACGAGCTGCGTGACGACAGCCTGTGCATTGCGAGCGACACCGTCTGGTGGCTGCATCGATTCGACGCCAAAGCGCCCGTTGCGTGCGTAGAGGCGCAACTTCGCCGTCAGTTGCTGGCATGTGCGATGCTCGCCTCACGGGACGCACGCCCGGCGGCGCCGAACGCAGCCCCGCCGCGAATCCACGGCAGCGCGCGACTGCCGGATGCGCGACGTTGCTGATCGTGTCAGCGCTGCGCTCGCGCCGGATCGCCTCACTGCTCGCCGCGCCCGTGCTGCGCGCGACGGGTGCGGCGATCGCCGCCGTTGCGGCGATGCCGGCGGTGTCGGCAGCCGCGCCGGCGCCAACCCCATCGAACGCACTGACCGCAACCATGGCGTCGAGCGCAACGAATGCGGCGAACCCAACGAATGCGGCGAACGTACCCTCCACGTCCCCCGGTGCGAACCCTGTGTGGCGCGGCGGCCCGTTCGTCTTCCAGAGCGCGGGCACACCGCTTGCGGAGCTGCTGCGCGACTTCGGCGCGCATCATGGCATTCCGACGGTCGTCAGCGCACGGGTCGACGACCGCTTCATCGGCACACTGCCGCCGGGCGCCGCGCAGACCACGCTCGACGCGCTTTCGGAACGTTATCGGCTTTCGTGGTACTTCAACGGCCAGACGCTGAACATCTATAAGGCCAGCGAAGCGACCCGGCGCGTCGTGCCGTTGCGCTACGCGCCGCCCGACGATCTGCTCGCGCACCTGCGCGGGGCCGGCGTCCTCCATGCGAGACACTGTGTAGCACGGGCGATTCCGGCAACCCGTGCGCTGGAGATCGCGGGCGTGCCGGCGTGCATCGACACCGTGACGATGCTCGCCCGATACGTCGAGCGCGACGCCCGCGAACAGCAAGAGAGCGAAGAGACCATCAAGATATTTCCCCTGAAATTCGCGACCGCCGACGACACAAGGTACTTTTATCGCGGGCAGGAGGTCGTCGTGCCAGGCGTTGTCAGCGTACTCAAGGACCTGATCCTCGGCGCCGGCCCACTGGTCGCCACCGCGGCGAGCGCGTCTGTCGACGGGAGCGAGGCCGACTCGGCCGCCGCCGTCGCGACGGCCGCTCGCGCCGGCACGCCGCGCTTTTCGGCGGACCCTCGCCGCAATGCGGTCATCGTGCGCGAGCGCCGCCGCAACCTGCCGATCTACGGCGACCTGATCGCGCAGCTCGACGTGCGGCCGCGTCTGGTCGACATTTCGGTGGCCATCATCGACGTGAACGCAAGCGACATCGCCGAGCTGGGCGTGGATCTTTCCGGCAGCGCGCGGCTCGGCGGCTTCGGCAGCGTCGCCCTCAACGGACCGACGCAGGAGGGCGAATCGGGCACGTTCACCACGGTGATCGGCGACACCAACAGGTTCATGCTCAATCTGAACGCGCTGGAGCGCAATTCGAAGGCGCGGGTGCTGTCGCGGCCATCGATCGTCACGCTCGACAACATGCAGGCCGTGCTCGATCGCAGTGTCACGTTCTACACGAAGGTTGCCGGCGAAAAGGTGGCCAAACTGGAGAGCGTGACGACGGGATCATTGCTGCGCGTCACGCCGCGGCTCGTCCCCGGCGAAGAGAAAGGGCGCGAGCAGGTGATGCTCACGCTCAACATCGAAGACGGCGGCGAGGCGCGCAATGAACGCGCCTCGCGCAGTGAGGTGCCGTCGATCCGCAACTCGTCGATCGCCACGCACGCCACGTTGCAGGCCGGGCAGAGTCTGCTGCTCGGCGGCTTCGTGCAGGACGCGCAGCACGAACACGAACGCAAGATCCCTCTGCTCGGCGACCTGCCGTTCATCGGCCGGCTGTTCAGTTCCACGAGCCATCGCAACGACAGCGTGATGCGGCTGTTTCTCATCAAGGCGGAGCCGGCCGCCGGCCTGCCGGGTGCGTGATCATGCTGACGCTGACGTTGCTAGAAGGCCCCCTCGCGGGACGCCCGCTGCCGATGCCGCCCGGGACATTCACGCTTGGCGACGGCGACTCGGACATTGCCGTGGCGCTCGAAAATGGCGTGCGCATTGCGTTGCACGTGGACGCACAGGGCGTAGCGCTGACCGGTGAGCCGCCCGTGTGGATCGACGGACGCGCGCTGTGCCTCGCGAACGAGCCGACCGGTTTGGAAGCCAGCGCCGAAGCGGAGGTCTGCCCACCCCCGGCGCATCGGCTCCCGCTCCACACCCCCATCGACCTCGCCGGACTCGGCGTCTGGTTCAGCGACGGCAGCAAACCGCTGCCCGTGCCGCTGCCGCGCCGCCCGGCGCGCCAGCCGGAAGCGTCGCAAACGTCATCGCCCTCGCCGCGCGGCGCCGCCGCGAGCCCCCACGGGCCGGCGCCCGAGCGCGGAAAAAGACGCAGGCGGCAACGCTCCCGCGCCGCGTGGATCGCCATCTCGTGTCTCACGCTGATGATCGCCTCGGCGGGTGTGGCGGTCTGGCGCACCGGCACGGCCAACGTCATCTCGGTCCCGCCGCAACCCGACAGCCTGAGGCTCCTGGCCGCCCGGATCGCTCCGGGCGCCACGCTTCGCATCGCCGGCGACGCCGTGCATCTGGGCGGCGGGTGCTTCGACGAGAGCGTGCTCGCCCGTCTGCGTGCCGAAGCACGCTGGCTCGGCAAGGCGCTCAACGATGAGACGTGGTGCCCCGAGCATGCCGCGCAATCGGCCGCCACACTGCTGCGGCTGCACGGCTATGGCGCAGCGCAGGTGAGCGTGGCCTCGGACGGCGCTGTCGTCGTCGGCGGCGTGTTGGTGGCCGACGCGCGCTGGCGTGCGGTATCCGACGCGCTGGACGCGCTGGCGCTCCCGCATGGCTGGCGTGTGGCCGACGGCACATCGCACGGCTTCGACGCGCTGGTCCGGACGTTGCGCGACGCCCGCCAACTGCATGGCATCGACATCTCGCGCGATCGCCACGGCTGGCGCCTCACCGGCGCGATGACGGCGGGCCGGCAAGCGTCGCTCAAAGGCATCGCCGACGCGTGGAGCGCTGCGGCGCGGGGCCTGCCCGTGCGCATCGAACCGTTGCCGCCGCCGATCCCGACGCTTGCCGAAACGGGCTTTTCCGCGCCGCTGGTCAGTATCGGCGGCGCGCCCGACTCGCCGCAGCTCACGCTCGCCGACGGCACGCGCCTCGCCCAGGGTGTTCGTCTGCCCGGCGGCACGCGCGTGGTCGAGATCCATCCCGACGGGGTCTCGATCGGCGCGCACGACCGGCTCTTTTACCTGCCATTGACCCCGGAGATTCGCCATGACGACCCGTCTGACGCACCTTGAAGACCGGCTCGCCGCGTCCCCCGACACCGTCGCCCGGGAGCTCGGCGCCCGCCTGGACGCGGCCGACGCGTCGTTGCAGCACGCGTTGCGAAAGCCCCTCGCGCCAGCGCAGCATGCCGCGCTGATCGCGCAATCCCAGGCGCTGCGGGCGGCGCGCACGATCCTCATGCGCATGGCAAACCGCTACGGCACGTCTTATGGCGCGTCGTCAAAGCGCTCCGGGTAATGCGCGTGCGCGGAAGCGACAACCGGGCTCAGACGACGAAAGCCCCGCTTCGCCGGCCATGGCAAGCTTGCGTGTCTTGCCTCGCACACATCGTCGTCCCAGTCTTCGTCTGCCTCGCCGAATGGCCTACACGCGGGACACGGTACCGACTTCCTCCACGCTTGCACCCACATCATGCCAAGTCACGACCTAGCTCAAACTCTTGTCGAAGCGCTGAAGTTGATCGGCTGCGATCCGAGCCGGATCGACGCCGTCGACAATCATTCCCCCATCGAACTGACGTTTACGGCCTCGCCGACGATCGTCGTCGAGACGCTCGAGAACCGGGCGTGCGGCATCCACGCGGTCGTGGCGAGCGACGAAGCCGCACGCCTGCACCGCGCCAACAGCGAACGCCTGCTTCAGTTTCTCATCGAGCCCGCGGACTGGGCTGTCACGGGCCACGTTCAGTTGCGCGAGCGCGGCAACCAACTCGTATTGCACGCCCAGATGAAGGAGGAGACGACGGCCGATCCCGAGCCTTTCGCCGTGGCACTCACCGATTTCTACGATCGCATCAAGATCTGTCAGGAACACCTGCGCGCCTGAGTCGCAACGGCGACGTCCATTCTTGCGCATGCGCCGTGCCCCGATGTGAGCCGATGTGAGCCGATGTGCACCGGCGCCCGCCCGTTCCTGCTCCCGCCCCCCGCCCCCCCGAACCTCCGACCTCAAGCGTTTCCGTCCTCGCGTCGCGCGAGCGCGTGCATCTCGCCCCGGGCTCATGCGCCCACCGCCCCGCCCTCCTCCGCCAGCCCCGAGCGCCATTCGTCCAGCGCTTCACTGATCGCCTCCCGTTGTGTCTCGTCGCGAAAGCACCCCTCGTGCGCTGATTGCACCAGCCACGTCAGTTCGCGGGCATACGCATAGCGCGCTCCTGCCGACGGAATGCCCAGATGTGCCGCGCGCTGCACCAGCCATTCGACGCCAACCCAAGGTTGATCCAGCAGCGTCAGCACCTCGACGATCATCTTGTCCGCATCGCAAGCGCGCCATCCTGCGGCATGGACCGCATGTGCGGATTGCGCGCAGCCTGACTCCAGCGTGAGAAACAGCACCACGCGCCGAACGTCGTCGATCACAGCCGCAAGACGCGCCATGTCGGCGTCGGCGCGCTGCGCGCCCAGCTCGAGGCCCAATGCCTGCAGCAGCGCTCGCAGGCGAGCTCGTCGTTCCGGAAGCCGGCGACACTGGTCGAACCATTGCGCGAGGGACCGTTGCGTCGTGCGCGCCTGGCGAAACAGCGTCCTGAGTTGCTGCAACAATTGAGGACTGACCGCCCCTGCGCCGCCACACTCCAGCGCGGCGAACGCCTCGATCGCCCAGTCCTCGCCCGCCGTCAGCGTCTCCAGGGTTTGATTGAGACGCTTGCGCGCGCCGGCGTCGAGCGCGTCCGGCGCGTCTTGCGCAAGCCACGCCGCGACGATCAACGCCGCATGCCCGGCCGACAGTCCCGCCTGCCGGAGCAGTTGCAGCGGATCGGGAACGAACGGCAGGTCGCGCATCTGTTCGCGCAGCGTTTCGAATTGCACGCCGCTCACGCGCGCGAGCCGATAGATCTGCTGTTCAAAGAGCGCACGCGCGCGGTCCTTGTCGTCGCGCACGCTGTGCTCGCCGCCGCGGCGGAATCGAACGCCAAGCGCAAAGCCGAGATTCTCCTGCGACTCGGCAACAGCCGCTTCCTCGCTCTGCGCGATCGCCGCCTCGATCAGGGCGAGATGGCCGCCCGGCGCCACGCACGACGCGCTTGCGCTCGCGCGTGACGATGGCGCGCCGTCACCGTCGAGCCCCTCCCATTCGTCATCCGGAGCGCGCGCCGGCGCGGTATTCTCCCGCGGCGCCGCGCCGACACTCCCCAGTGCGCCAGATCCCGGCAGACGGTCAACCATTGGCGACCTCCAGACTCGGACCGTTACGCTGCAGGCGCTCGACGACGGCGGCCAGATCGGCCTCCAGATCGAGGCACACGGTGACCCATTCGCTCTCGAGGCGTGCCTGATGCCCGGCGAGGGTCTCGTCGGGCTCGCAGGCGAGGACGATGTTGGCGCCTCGCAACGCCGCGGCAACGGCCTCCCTCTGCGCCGGCGGCACGCGCAGGACGAGCGCCCCTTCGCGCACGAGCGAGGGCAACGCGCGCGCTACGCGCTGGGCGATGCGCGCGCCGACATCCTGCGACTCGACGAAGTTCGTCAGCGCCTGCGTCAGCGTCTGTGCAATGCGGCGCTCGAGCGAGCACACGATCTTGCGCTCGAGCAGCGCCTCGTCGACGAGCCAGTCGACGGCTTGCATTACCGCCGCCTGGCGAGCGGCTTGCGCGTTCGCCGCGGCTTCCCGCCGGGCAAGCTCACGCGCCTGGGCCAATGTGGTTTCGCGCAGCGTTCGCGCATCGCGCTCCGCCCGGGCCCGCGTTTCGAGCGCGCTGTCGCGTTCGGCCCGCGCTTGCTCCAGCCATGCGGTGCGCTGGCGCGTCTCGTCGCGCAGGCGCACCAGTGCCTCGCGCAAAACGACTGGCCCCGCCGGAGCGGGGCCGTCCATCCGCTCGATGGCGGTCAAGGCAAAGTCGACGACATACATAACATCTTCTCCAGCGCGGCGAAGCGTTGCCAGATTCCGTCAACGTCCGCCTGCGCGACGCTCGCGCGCGCCGCAACAGGCGCCGGCGGCAACAGAATGCGCGCGGCAGCCCCTACGGTGGCGACATCGTCACGCGACGCAGCGGCAGCAGCGTCCAGGCACGCTCCCGCGGTCGCCAACGCTTCAGCGACCAGCGCCTCCGGAACAACCGACGAGCGCGCCGGCCACTCGCTGCGCGTGAGCAGCAGACGATCGCATTGCCAGGCATCCAGCCACGGCGACAGCGCCCGTCGGAAGCTGCCAAGCAGCAGGTAGTCCGGGCAGCCCAGCACGCGCAGACCGTAAGCCAGCGCAACGCGGCGAAGGCCGGGCACGAGGCGCAGCATCGCGCGCGCCGCGTCGCTGTGCGGCGGCACGCAGCAAGGCGCCCGCGCCGAGGACGGCCAGCCGCGCCGCGCGACCAACATCGCGTCGATGCGGGGCCGGCACGCCGGATGGCGGCGATAGGCGTCGCGCCACGGCGCCATCTCGAAGGTGCGCCACCAACCCTCGTCCATGCACGCGCCGGGCTGCCAGATCAGCCGGCCGAGCCTGGTGAGCCCGGCGCCCGTCGTTTGCCTCATGGCGTGTCGTCCGTGCGCCGCCTCCGCCGCAGCACACGCGTGAGCCACGCGCCGCGCCGGTGCAGGATTACGGCGCCGCCGCCCAGCAGCGCCGCGGCGGCGCCGGTCAGCGCCACCCACGACCAGCCGTCCGTAACGAAGCGCCGGCCTTGCCGCGCCTGTTGCGCATCGAGCGCCGCGCGCGGCAGACGATAGTCGGCAGGCTGCAGCACGATGCTGATGCGCTCTGGCGTCACGCCCGGCACGCTGTCATGCACGAGGCTGCGGATATCGGTCATGCGCTGCGTCATGTTGATCTCCGGGCTGTACTTCAGGAACACCGCGACGCCCGGCGGCAGCGTCGCCCGTCCCGCCGAATCGGTCGGAACCTGCGCGATCGACACTTCCGCGGCCATCACGCCGTCGAGCGACGCGAGCATGCGCTCCAGTCGCTGCTCCTTGAGGAACGCCAGCTTCGCCTGCTCCTGCACGGGTGAACTAACGAGCTGCCCGGCGGGAAAAACGTCGGCCACCGAGGCGCGCTTTTCTCGCGGCAATCCGTGCTGGCGAAGCACCTCCACGCCGCGCACGAAATCGCCCCGCTCGATGCGCACCGTCACGCCATTCGCATCGGCGCGCTTGTCGGCCTGCAGCCCGGAGACGAGCAGGAGTGCCAGCATCTGATTCGCTTCCGTCTCACTGAGCGATCGGTGCAGTTCCACCTTGCAGCCCGCGAGCGTCAACGTCAGCACGACGGCGAGAAGCCGTCGCCCCAGTCTTTGCGGCGCACCGCGCACGCCGTGCCGCGCACGCGCCGTCGCCCGCAGCGGGCAGGCGCGGGTCGTCATTGCATGTGCACCAGCTTGTTGATGCCCTGTGTGCTCGCACCCGCGACCTTCGCGACGAACTCGAGCGCCAGCACCCGCTCGGTCAGATGGCGCTGCATGGCGAGCAGATGCACGGGATCGCCCACGGCGCTGTCGTCGGCCGTCACGCGCTGCACGAGATGTTGGGATTGGCCCGCGAGCTTTCCCGCCGCGCTCAGCAGATGATGTTCGGGCAGCGCCGGTGCACTCGCCAGCGCATGCCCGAAACGGGCGGCGTCCGTCGGCCCTGGGGGCGCAGCCTTGGGGGCCGGAACGGCGGGCGCCGCTGTGGCGGCAGCGTGTACGGCAACGTAGGAAGCGGAAGCAATCGTCATGATGGAGACCGGGGAGAGAAGAACAAGGGGGACGATGGAGACGATGGAGACGATGAGAACGAGGAAGGCGAGGCGGCGGGAGAGACGGCGGAAGCGGCGACGGAAGAGGCGGCGGAAGCGGCGACGGAAGCCGCGGCGGAAGAGACGAAGGAGCCGTTCGCGTCGACCTGGGCCGGCGCCGCCTCGGCAAGCCACCGGGCGAGCACCGCGACGCTCGGCGTCACGCGCCCGTCTGCGGCCTCGAAGCGCGCGAGGCAGGCCCGTGCCGCGTGCGTGTCGCCGAGCGCGATGAGCAGCGCGGCGTGCAGCCACTCGCGCGTCTCGCGCTCGGGTACCAATGCGGGGAGCGCGTCCAGAATCGTGCGCGCCTCGCCGTGCATGCCGTGCTGCGCGCCGGCGAACGCCAGTTCCACCACGGTCTGCCGCGTGACGGCGTCCAGGGACAGCTCGGGCGCCGTCGTGCCAATGCCCCGCACGCGCTTCATGCGATCTTCCCGATGATTCCCATCACCGTGTCCTTGATGAGCTTGATGGACGCGCTGTGCAGCCCGACCATCGTCGAGAATTGCTGCAGCTTGAACTGCACCTCGAGCATATGGCGCGGATCGTTGGCTTCGCCCGAGCGAAGCGCCTGTGTGGCCTCGTCGGACATGCGCCGCACGCCCTCGGACATGCCGCGATGCACTTCTTCGACGTTCATTGCACACCTCCATCGGCCGCGACCCCGTGGCCGCCCACGAGGTCGGCGCGCATCGCGGCGTAGGCATCGGCGCGCGGCATCGCTATCCTTCGCCCGCCGCGCTGCGGCGGCGTGCCGAGCCGGATTTCCGTCGGCGCACAATCGAAGCGCTTGCGGAACGTATCGGTGAAATGGGCGTGATTGGTGAAGCCGCACTCGAGCGCGATGTCGAGCACCTTGTGGCGAGTGGAGAGCAGCAAATCGCGCGCGAGTCGCAGCCGCCGCTCCAGCAACCACTGCTTCGCGGGCATGCCGTAGGTCTGCTGGAACAGATAGCGAAACTTGCGCAGCGGCATGCCGAACTCCTCGGCAAGACGCCCCACCGGCCACGGACGATGAAAGTTCGCTTCGACGAAGTCGAACAGCGAGTGGCTGCCCGCAATGCTCTGGCGCAGCATGGCCGAGTAATACCGCTGATCGCGGCACAGGCAGTAGACGTAGAAGAAGCGAAGCATCGCCATGCGATCGACCTGCTGCAGTGTCATGGCGACGTCGACCATGGTCGGCTCGAGGATGAGCGTGCGCGCCGCCTGCCGGTGAAAGACGCCGAGCGGGCGGCGGTCGAGCAGATCGACCACGTCCGGGTACAGCGCCTGCAGATCGCAGGCATGGAAGTCGTGCGACACCACGGGGCCCGCGCATTCGACCGTGGCGTCCGGACTGGTCGCGGTCATGCTTCCGGCTGGCAGCGTTTGCACAAGGCCGTTCACTTTCAGCTTGATGTCGTAGCGGCTGATCAGAAATCGCACTGTACTCATAGGCTCCTCCTCTCACGACAATCCGTCGGCGGGATGACAAAGTCGAAGGCCACAAGATAGGCGAGCACGCTCGCGAGCATCATCGGGTGGACACCTTAATGTGAGGCGCGTCCCCGCGAGGTTTTGGTTTTTGGGAGAAAAACTATCGCGAAAATAAAAAACCCGACGCAACGACGCGTCGGGTTCGGGGCGGTGATGGCCCGGCAGTGCGCCGCTCAGGCGAGCGCGGCGGGCGAAAAGCTGTCGGCGCGCGCCATCGGCCAGTACTTTTCGTAGAGCTGATAGCGGAATTGCCCGCGCAGCAAATCGCCCGGCTCCAGATACTTGAGCGATTCGGACATGAGACGAATCTCATTGGACGACACGCGTTTGACGATGTGATGGGCGCGCAACTCCGAAGGATGCGACAGCCCGGCCGCCTGAATCAGCTCCTGCAACGCGTGCAGCGTATGTGCGTGGAACTGCTGGACACGTTGCGCCTTGTCCGGCACGACGAGCGCGCGCTGACGCAGCGGATCCTGCGTGGCCACCCCGGTCGGACAACGATCGGTATGGCACTTCTGCGACTGGATGCAGCCGATCGCGAACATGAAACCGCGCGCCGAGTTGCACCAGTCCGCGCCAATGGCGAGCGTGCGCGCAATGTCGAACGCCGTGATGATCTTGCCCGACGCCCCGATGCGAATTTTCTCGCGCAGGCCCGCGCCGACGAGCGTGTTGTGCACGAGCAGCAGCCCTTCCTGCAGCGGCGCGCCCACGTGATCGGTGAACTCCAGCGGCGCGGCGCCGGTGCCGCCTTCCGAGCCGTCCACGACGATGAAATCGGGCAGGATGCCGCTCTCGAGCATGGCCTTGACAATGCCGAAGAACTCCCACGGATGGCCGATGCACAGCTTGAAGCCCGTTGGCTTGCCGCCCGACAGGTTGCGTAGCCGATCGACGAACTGGAGCAAGCCGAGCGGCGTGGAGAACTCGCTGTGACGCGACGGCGAGATGCAGTCCTGCCCCATCGGCACGCCGCGCGTGGCCGAAATCTCGGGGGTGATCTTCGCGGCGGGGAGCACGCCGCCATGGCCGGGTTTCGCGCCTTGCGAGAGCTTCACCTCGATCATCCTGACCTGCGGCGTGGTGGCCTGCGCCGCGAATTTCTCGGCGTTGAACGTGCCGTCGTCGTTACGGCAGCCGAAGTAGCCCGAGGCCACCTCCCAGATCAGGTCGCCGCCCTGCTCGCGATGATGCGCGGAGATGGAGCCCTCGCCCGTGTCGTGAATGAAGTTGCCGAGCTTGGCGCCGCGATTGAGCGCGCGGATCGCGTTGGCCGATAACGCACCGAAGCTCATCGCCGAAATATTGAAGATCGACGCGGAGTACGGCTGCGCGCGGTCCGGGCCGATGATGATGCGAAAGTCGTGGTCCTTGAGCACCGTCGGCGCGAGCGAATGCGCGATCCACTCGTAGCCGGTGGCCTTGACGTCGAGCTCCGTGCCGAACGGACGGCTGTCGACGTCTCCCTTCGCACGCTGGTAGACGATACTGCGCTGCGCTCGCGAGAACGGCGTCTCGGAGGTGTCGTCCTCCACGAAATACTGGCGAATTTCCGGGCGGATGAATTCGAACAGAAACCGGAAGTGGCCCCACAGCGGATAATTGCGCAGCACGGCATGACGCTGCTGCACCACGTCCCACGCCCCGAGCGCTGCCAGCGCCGCGAACGGCAACGGCCAGAACGGGTGCCAACCGTCGAGAAGCACCAGCGCAAGCGTTGCGACGAGCAACGCCACGGCGAGCCAGAGAGCCAGGAATCGGCGCGAAAACATGGAACCTCCTTGCTTGTGGGGGGGACACGCGCCGGCACGCCGCCGGGTGTCCGCCCGGCAAGCGCCGGCGGCTTCAGTGCGTGTTGAGAATGGTGCGCTTGCCGGCAGCGCCCGTGCCGGCAGTCTTGCCGGCGTCCGGGACCTGCGCGGCCGTGGTCGAGGCGATGATGCCTCCGCCCAGGCAGATCTCGCCGTCGTAGAGCACGGCCGACTGCCCCGGCGTGACGGCCCACTGCGGCTCGGCGAACGACAGCGTGAGCGCCTGCGCGTCGGCGCGCGCGACCTCGCAGGCGGCGTCGGCCTGACGGTAGCGTGTCTTGGCGCCGACGCGCGCACCCGCGGCGGGCGGCTCGCCCGCGACCCAGGACAGGTCCTCGGCGTCGAGCGCGGCCGAGAGCAGCCACGGGTGGTCGTGCCCCTGGACCACGTACAGCGTGTTGCTGGCCATGTCCTTGCGCGCGACGAACCACGGCTCGCCAGAGCCCTCGCGGCTGCCGCCCAGACCAATGCCCTTGCGCTGGCCCAGCGTATAGAACGCGAGCCCGACGTGCTCGCCCACGACGGCGCCATCGGGCGTCTTCATCGGCCCCGGACTGGTGGGCAGATAGCGATTGAGGAAGTCGCGAAACGGCCGCTCACCGATGAAGCAGATCCCTGTCGAGTCCTTCTTCTTCGCGTTCGGCAAGCCGATCTGTGCGGCGATCTCGCGCACCCTGGTCTTCGGAATCTCACCGAGCGGGAACATGGTGCGCGACAGTTGCTTCTGGTTCAGGCGATGCAGGAAGTAGCTCTGATCCTTGGTGTGGTCGAACGCCTTGAGCAGTTCGAACCGTCCGTCGCGTTCGCGCACGCGCGCGTAGTGACCGGTGGCGATCGTCTCGCCGCCGAGCGCCACGGCGTGGTCGAGGAATGCCTTGAACTTGATTTCCGCGTTGCACAGCACGTCCGGGTTTGGCGTGCGCCCGGCCGAATACTCGCGCAGGAACTCGGCGAACACGCGGTCCTTGTATTCGGCGGCGAAATTGACGGCTTCGACGTCGATGCCGATCAGATCGGCGACCGAAACCACGTCGATCCAGTCCTGCCGGGTCGAACAATATTCGCTGTCGTCATCGTCTTCCCAGTTCTTCATGAACAGGCCGACGACGTCGTAACCTTGCTGTTTGAGCAGCCATGCGGTGACCGACGAATCCACGCCGCCCGACATGCCCACCACTACGCGCTTTTGACTCATGTGTTGCCTTGCCCGCCGGCCAGTGCCGGATGGGTCTGAAGTATGGCGAGGTCGTACCGCACGCCCCGCAGGTAATCGTCCACGCACTGCTCGAGAATCGGCGAACGATGCCGTGCGCGCTGCGCGCGCATCTCCTGCGGCGTGAGCCACAGCGTGCCGACGATCCCCTCGTCGAGCGGCCGCGTCGGATCGTGCGCCCCCAGGGCGCCCGCGAAGGTGAAGCGCAGATACGCAATGTCCTCCGGGCCGGGCGCGAGGTAGATGCCCAGCAGATGCTGGGGCTCGAACCCATAACCGGTCTCTTCGAGGACTTCGCGACGCACGGCGGCAAGGATCGACTCGCCGCGCTCCAGATGTCCGGCGGGCTGGTTGATCAGCAGGCCCGCAGGCTTTCGCTCTTCGACAAACAGAAAACGGCCGTCCCGTTCGACGACCGCCGCTACCGTCACGTTGGGCTTCCAGCGTGCATTCATGGCACATCCTTGCGGGGTGCGGGACGGACGACGCCGCTGCGCCCCCCTCGCCGCCAACCGGGCGCGAAACCCGGACCTCACCCGATGGAAAAGCGCCATTTTACCGTCTGGCGGGCTTTGGCGCAGGAGACTGCGCCGATCCGTCGACCGACCGGCCGGTCGGCGCCTGGCATGCGCATTCCCCCTGGTTTCGGACATATCCATATGCGGTTTCGCGCAATAGGCGCGTTTGTCATCTTCGGGTAAGCTTCGACGAGCACCCGTCACGTGCAGCCAGCAGTCGCAGTACCCGCATCACCGGTTTATGCAGAAGTTCGTTTGCAGTGTTTTGTGCAGGACTCATGTCATCAGCGGCGAATCAGGTAGTGCGCCTTGCCCCCGGCAGCGTGAGGCTACGGCTCCTTGGCCGCTGACGAGATCAGTTCACAAACCCAAGGAGAGACGCAATGAGAATCGGCATTCCCGCCGAGACGCTTGCCGGCGAAACCCGTGTCGCGGCCACGCCCGAGACGGTGAAAAAGCTGGTCGCATCGGGACATCAGGTGGTGGTCGGGCGCGGCGCGGGAGACGCCGCCAGCGTTCCGGATACGGCTTTCGAGGCCGCGGGCGCATCGCTCGGCAGCGCGGGCGACGCCCTGGGCGCCGAACTGGTGCTCAAGGTGCGGGCGCCGTCGGTAGCGGAGATCGCGCAGATCCCGCGCGGCACGGTCGTGGTCGGCATGCTCA